>VGRW01000067.1 GCA_016875225.1 Deltaproteobacteria bacterium | reverse complement strand
AAAATCGACGATGAGCCGAGTCCGGGACCCGGGCCCGATCCGACGTGGATGCACACGATCGTGCCCTCGTCGCAGCACGCGCTCCAGAAAGGGTTCCAGTGCTCGGAGTGCAGGCTCGGCAGGCCGAGCTTCTCGGGGCTCTCCGAGAACGAGACCGCGTGGCAGCCCTTCTTCGCAACGCGCCGGATCTCGTCCGCCATCGCCTTCGGATCCCAGAGCGGCGCGAGCGCAAGCGCAATGAAGCGGCCCGGGTACGCGCCGCACCACTCGTCGATGTGCCAGTCGTTGTAGGCGCGAAGCATGGTGAGCGAGACGCCCTTGTCCTTCGTGCGCGTCCAGAGCGCGCCGCAGAAGCTCGGGAACGACGGGAAGCATAGCGACGCGAACACGCCGTTCGCGTTCATGTCGCGGATCCGCTCGTGCACGTTCCAGGTGCCGGGCCGCAGCTGCTCGAAGCTGGTCGGCTCCACGCCCCACTCCGCCGGCGGGCGGCCCACCACCGCGGAAAGGGCCAGGTTCGGCAGCTGCTGGCCCTCGAAGAGCCAGATCTCGGAGCCGTCCTTCTTGCGCGCCACGCGCGGCGCGCGGCTCTTCCAGGCCGGCGACAGGTGGTGCTCGAACAAATCGCGCGGCTCGACCACGTGGTCGTCGACGCTGACCAGGATCATCTCGTCGCGCAGCATCGGGGGCATGCTACGTCCGGCCGCACGGGCGTGTAAACCGCCGCGTGGTACTCTGCGCCCACTCCGAGATCCATCGGAGAAGAGGGGAATCGATGCTCTCGCGCTGTTGGACCGCTGCCCCGATCGTGCTCGTTCTCACCGCCTGCGGGCCCGCAGCCGCGCCGCCGCCGACACCCGCGATCGAGACGGCCGATCAGCAGGCGATCTACGGGCTGGGGCTGGTGATCGCGCAGCGGATCGAATCCTTCTCGCTCACGGAGGCGGAGCTCGCGATCTTCGAGCTCGGCTTGCGCGACGGAGTGCTCGAGCGCGAGAAAAAGGTCGACACCACGAAGATCGACGCGCTGATCCAGACGCTGGCGAACCAGCGCAGCACCGCGCGCGCGCAAACGGAGAAGACGGAGTCGGCCGCCTACCTGGCCAAGCTCGCCGCCGAGCCCGGCGCGAGCACCGCGCCCACCGGCTACGTCGTGCGCACGCTCACGGAGGGAACCGGCGCGAGCCCCAAGGCCAGCGACACCGTCGTGGTTCACTACCACGGAACGCTTCGCGACGGGACGGTCTTCGACAGCTCGGTCGACCGCGGAACGCCGGCGGAGTTCCCGCTCGGCGGCGTGATTCCGTGCTGGACGCAGGCGCTCCAGACGATGAAGGTCGGTGGCAAGTACAAGCTCGCGTGCCCCTCGGAGATCGCCTACGGCGATCGCGGCTATCCGCCGACCATCCAGCCGGGCGCGACGCTGACCTTCGACCTGGAGCTGATCGAGGTGAAGGCGCCGAGCGCCCCGGAGTCGGAGCTGCCCGAGAAGCCGTAGCTTCCCGGTCGGTTATAGTCCGGGCTCGGTCGTGTTCCCGGCGCGCTCGGAGGTCCCGTGGCACAGAGATCCCCGCGAACGATTCCACTCGTGTTCGCGGTCGCGTTGCTCGCGCTCTTCCTGCCCACGGCCATCGGAGTCGCGACCGACTGGCTCTGGTTCCAGGAATTGGAGCAGGCGCAGGTCATGCTGCGCTCGATCCTGGCGCGGGTCGGAGTCTTCGCGTTCGTGTTCGCGCTCGCGTTCGCGGTCTTCTTCCTGAACTTCGACCTGGCGCGGCGCTCGCTTCGGCGGCTCGACATCGTGCGAATGACGCCGGAGGGAATGCGCACGATCTCGCTCGATCCGCGCGGGCTTCGGCCGCAGATCCTGGCGGTCTCGGCGGGCGGCGCGTTCCTGCTCGCGATCTTCAGCGCGGGCGGATGGCAGACCTGGCTGCTGTACCTGTACGCGGTGCCGTTCGGAAGCAGCGATCCTCTGCTGGGCCGCGACATCGGCTTCTACGTGTTCTCGCTGCCGTTCTTCGAGACGCTGCGGAACCTGGGGCTCGCGCTGGTTCTGCTCACGCTCGCGGGCGTGATCACGGCGCACGGCATGGCCGGGAACCTGGGCGTGAATCCCGTGCGCGGCTTCTTCGTCGCGCGCGTCGCCCGCGTGCACATCGCGTTGCTCGCGGCGGGGCTCTTCCTGCTGCTGGCCTTCGCGGCCTGGCTCGGGTCGTCCGATCTGCTCACGACGCCGTCGTCGATCACCCACGGCGCGAGCTACGCGGACGTGCACGCGCGAATGCCGGCGCTGGCGCTTCTGCTGGTGGCCTCGCTCGCCGCCGCGACGCTCGCGGCCTACCAGATGACGGTGACGTCGCTCTGGCCGATCGCCGCGGCCGTGGCGCTGTACGGAGCCGTATCGGTCGGAGGAATCGGCTACGCGGGGATCATCCAGCGCTTCGTCGTCGCGCCGGACGAGCAGGTGCGCGAGACGCCCTACATCGTGCACAACATGCGCGCCACGCGCGCGGCGTTCGATCTCGACCGCGTCGAGGAGCGCGAGCTCTCGGGCGACGCGCTGCTCACGCGCGCGGACATCGACGCGAACGCCGCCACGTTCGAGAACGTGCCGCTCTGGAATAAGCAGCCGCTGCTGGACACGTTCAGCCAGATCCAGGAGATCCGCACCTACTACGACTTCGTCTCGGTCGACAACGACCGCTACACGATCGACGGGAAGTACCGCCAGATCATGCTCAGCGCGCGCGAGCTGAATTCCGAGAGTCTGCCCGCGCGATCGTGGATCAACGAGCGGCTGACCTTCACGCACGGCTACGGGCTCACGCTCGGCCCGGTGAACCAAGTCACGCGCGAAGGGCTGCCGGTGCTGTTCATCAAGGATCTGCCGCCGCAGTCGAGCGTCGACCTCGCGGTGAGCGAGCCCGCGATCTACTTCGGCGAGCTCTCCAGCGACCACGTCTTCGTCAACACGGCGACCGAGGAGTTCAACTACCCGGAGGGAGACGACAACAAGTTCGCGAAGTACCAGGGCGAGGGCGGCGTCTCGGTCGGCTCGTTCTTCCGGCGGCTGCTCTTCGCGATCCGCTTCCGCTCCACGGACACGCTTCTCTCGCCGAGCCTGACCTCGGAGAGCCGCGTGCTCATGTACCGGCGCATCGGCGATCGCGTGCGGCGGATCGCTCCGTTCCTGGTCTACGACGAGGATCCGTACCTGGCGATCGAGGCCGGGCGGCTGGTCTGGATCCAGGACGCCTACACGACCACGACGCGATATCCGTACTCGACGTCGATCGGCCGAAGCGGCGTGAACTACATCCGCAACTCGATCAAGGTCACGATCGACGCGTATCACGGCCACGTCCGTTTCTACGCCATCGACCCCGAAGACCCGATCGCGCGCACCTGGGCGCGGGCCTTTCCGAGCCTGATGCGAACGCGCGAAGAGATGCCCGAGGGGCTGCGCGCGCGCATGCGCTATCCGCAGGACATCTTCGCGGCGCAGGCCGCGATGTACTCGACCTACCACATGACCAACCCGGCGGTCTTCTACAACCGCGAGGACCAGTGGCAGGTGCCGGCTGCCGACGGCGCCGGTGCGCAGATGGAGCCGTACTACACCATCATGCGTCTGCCGGGGGAGAGCGAAGCGGAGTACATCCAGATGCTCCCGTTCACGCCGCGCCAGAAGGACAACCTGGCCGCCTGGATGGTCGCGCGGAGCGACGGCGAGAACTACGGCCGACTGATGGCGTTCCAGTTCCCGAAGCAGAAGGTGATCTACGGCCCGAGCCAGGTGGTCGCGCGGATCAACCAGGACCAGGTCATCTCGCCGCAGATCACGCTGTGGAACCAGCAGGGCTCCGAAGTGATCCAGGGCTTGCTCCTGGTGATTCCGGTCGAGGAGTCGCTGGTCTACATCCGGCCGCTGTATCTGCGCGCCGCGGGCGGGCGCATTCCCGAGCTCAAGCGCGTGATCGTCGCCTACCAGAACCAGATCGCGATGGAAGAGACGCTCGAGGCGGCGCTGGCGCGGATCTTTCCGAGCGACGCCGCGCGGACGAAGGCCGCGCGGGCGCCGGCGGCGAAGCAGGCGCGCGCGGCGGACTCGGGATCGGGCGACTCGACGGCGCTCGCGCGCGACGTGTTCCGGCGCGCGATCGAGGCGCAGCGCGCCGGGGACTGGGCGCGCTACGGAGAGGAGATCGAGCGCCTGGGCGAGATCCTGGAACGAATGGGCGGCGCGACGCCGGAACCGTAGCTGGAGGATCCGCCTTGAATTGGCTCGCGAACCCTGAGATCTGGATCGCGCTCGCGACGCTGACGGCGCTCGAGATCGTGCTCGGCATCGACAACGTGGTGTTCATCTCGATCCTGGCGGGAAAGCTTCCGCTCGAGCAGCAGGCCCGCGCGCGCCGCCTCGGACTGGGCCTGGCCATGTTCATCCGCATCGGCCTGCTCTTCTCGATCGTCTGGATCATCCGGCTCACGGCGCCGCTCTTCACGGTGCTCGAGCAGGAGATCTCGGGCCGCGATCTGATCCTGCTCGTCGGCGGGCTGTTCCTGCTCACCAAGAGCACGCACGAGATCCACCAGAAGCTCGAGGGCGAGCCGGGCCAGATCTCGACGCGCACGGCCGCGTCGTTCTCCGGCGTGATCGTGCAGATCCTCCTGCTCGACATCGTCTTCTCGCTCGACAGCGTGATCACCGCCGTCGGCATGGTCGACCAGATCGCCGTGATGGTCGCCGCCGTCGTGATCGCGGTCGGCTTCATGCTGGCCTTCGCGGGGCCGATCAGCGAGTTCGTCGAGCGGCACCCCACGGTGAAGATGCTCGCGCTCTCCTTCCTGCTGCTGATCGGCTTCGCGCTGATCGCGGAGGGCATGGATCAGCACATTCCCAAGGGCTACATCTACTTCGCGATGGCCTTCTCGCTCGGCGTCGAGATGCTGAACCTGCGCCTGATGCGGAAGGTGGAGCCGGTGCGGCTGCGCGAGCGGATCGTTCCGGAGGGCGACGCCGAGCGTCAGCTGAACGTGTAGATCAGCTTGTCGTCCTTGCCGCGGCGGGCCTCCGCGCGTCCGGCGATGCGCAGGTGCTCCAGATGCGCGTAGGTCTCGCTCTCGGCCATCGAGCCCCAGCTGCGCTCGCGGAACAGCTTGCGCGACACCGCTTCGACCGTGGCCGGCCCGATCTCGCGCGCGATCTCGAGGATGCGGTCCAGGCGCTCGAAGTGGTGGCGCTTGATCGCCTCGGTGCGCGCGCGCAGGTCCGTGAACGGGTGGCCGTGCGCGGGAAGCGCGAGCTTGATGCCCGAGATCTCCGCGACGCGGTCGAGCGAGTAGAAGAACGACGCGAGCGGATCGCGCGACGACGAGATGCCGGAGATGTGCGGCGTGATGGTCGGGAGCACGTGATCGCCGCCGAGAAAGACGCCGTGCTCGGGATCGTGCAGGCAGATGTGGTCTTCGGTGTGACCGGGCGTGTGCAGCACGAACCAGTCGCGCTTGGCCATGCGCAGGAAGTTTCCGTGCTCCACCGGCTCGGAGACCTCGGGCACGAAATTGCCGCCGGCCATGCGCATCATCGACCAGCGCACGCGCTGTCCGATCGGCGGTCGCGGCCGTTCGCCGCCCCAGGGCGTGGGGCCACCCCAGCTGCCGAAGCGCGGCATGGACGCCGGCGCCTCGGGCTCGGCCGCAGGCCCCTCGCTCGAGCCGGTCCGCTGCGCTTCGAGATCCTCGACGGAGACCTCGGGCTTGCTCTGCGGCAGGCCGAAGCGGAAGTTCCGGTGCGCGACCACCTTCGCGCCGCTCTCGCGCACGAAGCGAACCGCGCCGCCGAAGTGGTCCGGATGGGAGTGAGTGACCACGATCGTGTGTACGTGCTTCGAGCGCAGCCCCGCTTGCTTCAAGCGATCTTGGAGCGCCTTCCAAGTCGAGGAGCCGGGCAGGCCAGGGTCGACCAGCGCCGCGCCCTCGTCGTCGATCAGCGCGTAGCAGTTCACGTGGCCCAGGCCCGGCATCGAGATCGGAAGCTGCATGCGCAGGATGTTCGGCGCGACCTCGGTCACGTCCGTGCGCGCGTCCTCCTGCTCCTGCCTCTGCGCCATCGAGTCATCGTACAGGAGGCGGCTCGAGCGCGCCGCGTCAGAGGCCGGCGCGAGCGTTGCGCTTGCGCCAGTAGGCGCGCGCGATCGGCGGGCGGCGGTCCCGGGACTCGAGCGCGCGGATCCGCTCGAGCCAGCTCGAGAGCAGCACCTCGGCGCGCGCGAAGGACTCGGCCGGTCCGGCGCCGTCGGCCTCGAGCCGCGCCTCGATCGCGTCGCGCTCGGCCGCGTACTGCTCCGCGAGCGGTGTCGGGTCGGCGATCAGGAAGCGGTGCAGCCGCTCGTTTCGCCACCACAGCGTCTTCGGGTCGTAACGGTCGGTCGGCGCCGGGCCGAGATCGAGCGGCTCGTCCACGCGCACCGGCTTGTAGACCGAGAGGCAGGGCGCGGCCGTGCCCGTCACCAGGTGGCGCGCTTCGCCCGAACGCAGGTCCGCGACCCAGGACGCGGTGGTCTGCGACGCGGCGACCAGCCCGCCCGCGTGCGCGCAGGGCGCGCGCATGGCGCCGTTCGCGCGCGCGTACACCGGCCAGCGTCGGCCCTCGCCGTGATCGCGAAGCACGGTCATCAGGTCGGCCGGCGACTTCGCGATCCGGCCGAGCTCGGTCGTGCGCGCCAGGCGCGCGCGGCCCGCGGCGACGCGCGTCTTGATCCGGTCGGAGTGTTCGCGCGCGAAGCCGCCGATCGTGAGCACGTTCGAGATCGAGCGCGCACCATTGACGCGCTCCGTCGCGGTGTGCCGCCCTGCGGTTTCGAGCACGATCGCCGTCTTCCGATCCGCGACGATGTAGCTGTTGTGGTACTTGAAGCCGCGGTTCTCGTGCCCGCAGCCGCCTCCCTGACCGTGCCGCTCGAGTAGCGTGACGATCACCTGCACGGCCTCGTCGGCCGTGCTCGCGCGCTCCAGCGCCAGCCGCAGCAGGTCCATCCCCGTGAGGCCGCTCGCTGCGTAGGGCTGGCGCGTGAACACCGCTTCGTTTCCGATCGTGACGCCGTGCTCGTTCGCGCCGATCTCGGCGCCCCACATCCAGTACGGCCGCGAGAGCAGCACCGAGTTCGTGCGCGCGACCTGCGGGATCTCGATCCAGGTGCAGCGCAGCGTCGCGCCGGGCGCGTGCTCGGCGCGCGGGCTCCAGTCGAGAAGCTGCGCCTCGTTGGCGTCGCGGTCGGAGTTCTTGGCGAACAGAACGCCGTCGTTCGAGACGATCGCGACCGTGTCACACATGGGTCGTCACCGCAGCGCCTCGTAGACCTCCGCGATCAGCCGGAAGCCGCGTGCGTCGCCCGCCAGGCCCACCTGCATCTGGTTCATCACGTACGCGACCGAGACACGCGCGTCGGGATCGGCGAACGCGATCGATCCGCCCGCGCCGGGGTGGCCGAAGGAGCGCGGGTTGGGGCCGAACGGGATCATCGGTTGGGTCATGAAGAAGCCGAGCCCGAAGCGCGTGTGCAGCGGCGAGAGCACCTCGTCGGGCCCGAAGCTCTGCTCGCTGTTCGCGCGCGCGATCTGCGCGGGCGAGAGCACCGGGACGCCTTCGAGCTCGCCGTCCCGCGCGAGCGCGCCGTAGATCCGCGCCAGCCCCCGCGCGGTGCCGTGGCCGTTCGCGGCCGGGATCTCGGCCGCGCGCCAGGCACGCGTGTTCACCGCGCCGGTCTCGATCACCGGGTTGCCGAAGGTCCGACCGACCAGGGACTCGGGATCCCGAGCCGCCGCGGCGAACGGGCTTGCGACACCTGGCGGTGTCGCGGGCGCGGGGATCATCTCGGCCACGCGCTCGTCGAGCTCGGGCCCGAAGCCGATCCAGAAGTCCAGGCCGAGCGGCGCAGCGAGCTCGTCCCGGAAGTACGCGCCGAGCGTCCGGCCGTCGATCCGGCGCACGACCTCGCCGACCAGGTAGCCGAAGGTCAGCGCGTGGTAGCCGTGCTTCGTGCCGGGCGGCCACCACGGCTT
This sequence comes from Deltaproteobacteria bacterium, assembly GCA_016875225.1. Lineage (NCBI taxonomy): Bacteria > Pseudomonadati > Myxococcota > Myxococcia > Deltaproteobacteria bacterium. The sequence continues at coordinate 11,450 of VGRW01000067.1, read as the reverse complement.
CTCCGCGGCCAGCGCCTCGGTCATCTGCTTCCAGTCGTAGCGGGCGCTGGCGGGAATCGTCTCGCGTAGCGCGGCCAGCCCCGCCTTGTGCGAGAGCAGCCAGCGCACCGGGATCCCCTCCTTGCCCGCCTGCGCGAACTCCGGCCAGTACTGCGCGACCGGCGCGTCGAGATCGAGCTTGCCCTGCTCGGCGAGCCGGTTCGCGCAGATCGCGGTCATTCCCTTCGTGGTCGAGTAGACGTTCACGAGCGTGTCGCGGAGCCACGGCTTGGTTCGCGCCGCGTCGCGATGGCCGCCCCAGAGATCGACGACCAGCTCGCCGTCGACCGTGACGGCCAGCGCCGCGCCGACCTCGCCCGCCTCGAAGCTCTTCTCGAACACCTCGCGCACGCGCCCGAAGCGCCGCGCGGTCTCGCCCTGGGCCCGGATCTGCTCCGCCATCGAAAGCTCCTCGCGTCCGCTCGATGATACGCCGGGCTCGGGCTCACTTCCTGTGCCAGGCACCTTCCGTGTCGGTGACCCACTCGCCGCGCTCGGCGCGCTGGATCAGCTTCGCGCCCGCGAGCCTCGACACCGCATCCAGGCTCGCGCCGCGCCGGCGCGCGATCTCCTCGTACGCCGCGCGCCGCTTGCCGTTGACCCGGCGCACGATCGCCTGGATCAGCGAGTTGGATTGCTCGACCACGATCGCGACGTAGCCGTCTGCCTTCTCGCCGACCAGCCCCTGGCCCTTGGCGCGGGCGAGGTCCACGCCCGACGCGGATGCCGCGCCCGAGAACGCGCAGGCCAGCGCCAGCGCGAGCGCGCCGGCGGCGAGTCTCGTGAGCATCAGAAGATCTCCGGCTCGGCGTCGAAGAGCGCCTCCAGATCCGCCTCGACCTCGGACCGGATCGCGTCGTCGATCGCGGCGTTCATGTTGATCGCGAGCGTCTCTTTCGGCAGGTCCAGCGGCTTATTCGTCGCGCAGCCAGCGCCGAGGCCGAGCAGAGCAGCCAGCCCCGCGAGCCAGATCCGCCTGGAGACACGAGTCACGTCCGTTTCCCTCCCCGATCCGAGCGCACACGATACGACGCGAGGCCGGCAAGAACCAAGAGGGGCCCGCGCACGCCGCCGCGGCCTACCTGCACAGGCTCGAGCAGGGCACGCCGTCTCCGTCGCCGTCGAGACGGGAGAGGCCGCAGGTCTCCAGGTGGAAGCGCGCCTCGGCGCAGCTCTGCATCTCTCTGCAGTAGGTCTTGCGCCCGCAGACGAAATCGGGAGCGCGCTTCGCAGGCGAGCTCCGTTCGCTCGCCCGGAATTCCCAAGGCGGAACGCGCTGCGACGCGGGAAGCGCCCAGAGGCCGCGCTTCTGCTCGCGCGCCTCGCGTTCCAGCTCGAGCAACGCGGGGTCGTCGCTGTACTTGCGGTAGACCCAGGCGGCGCCCTGCCGCACGAGCTCGGCGTTCACGTCGGTGTCGCCGACGTAGACGCGCGCGACGCTGCGCCCGTACGAATCGGTGTCGACGGTCTCGAAGCGGATCATGCGGTTCGCGACCAGATCGGCAAGCAGCTGCAGGGCGGGTCCGGAGTAGGGCTGACCGCGCTCGGGCGAGTCGATCGCGTGCAGGCGGATGCGCAGCTGCGCGTGGCCCTCGGTCCGAACCGTGAGCGTGTCGCCGTCGACCACGCCGACCACGCGCCCGGTCCGCACCGCGCCGGCCGCGAGCAGGACGAGGAGTGCAAGTCGCCCTCCGATCAGGACGGGCGCTGCCGCACGGCCTCCCAGGCGAACTCCGCGGCCGCGCGCAGGCGCTGGTCGATCGGGTAGCTCGCGTCCGCGAGCCAGTGCATCACCGTCGCGTTCAGCACGCCCAGGATCATCTCGGCCATGAAGGACGGGTCGAGCTCCGCTCGCACCTCTCCGCGGCGCTGGCCTTCGCTCAGCATCTCGACGAACGGCTCGTGGACCCGCTCCAGGTAGGGCGGCGAGCGCCCCGGCTCGGACTCGGTCCGGATCAGCTCGAGCAGCACGTCGCGCGCGATCTCGCGCGTCCTTGCGATCTGCTCGGCCGCGGCGCCCGCAAAGCCCGCGAGCCGCTCGCGCGTCGGCACGGCCCCGCGGAAGTGCTCCTCCAGCATCTGCTGCAGGTACGCGACGACCTGGGCTGTGATCTCGCCGAGCAGGGTCTGCTTGCTCTGGAAGTGGTTGAACAGGGTCTGGGGGACGACGTCCGCGGCCTCGGCGATCTGCGCCACCGTGGTCCGGTCGAAGCCCTGCTCCAGGAACAGATCCTGCGCGGCGCGGTAGACGCGGCCGCGGATCTCGCGCTTGCGCCGGTCGCGGCGACCCTCGGCGGCCGAGGCGGAAATTTTTCCTGGAGGCGCCATCTATTCGTGGACACTACACCAACGATGGAATAGCATCCACATCTAACTTCAAGACCGCAAAGAGGAAGGAGCAACCGTGACCGCGACGCTCGAGCAGATCCTGACCCCCATCACGACCCTCTGGCGCTTCGATTACGAGGCCAACCTGAAGACGCTTCGCGACCTGTACGAGGTGGCCAAGCGCGAGCAGTGGAACGCGGCCTCCGACATCCCGTGGCACCTGGAGACCGACCCGGCCATGGTCGGAGAGATCGCGGGACCGGGCGGCGATCCGCTTCGCGACTTCGACTTCATCAAGGAGCTCTCCGACGAGAAGCGCGTCGAGCTCTCCAAGCGCCGCTCGGCCTGGACCATGTCGCAGATGCTGCACGGCGAGCAGGGCGCGCTGCTCTGCTGCGGTCAGCTCGTCGACGCGGTGCCCGACATGGACGGCAAGCTCTACGCCGCCACGCAGGTGATCGACGAGGCGCGACACGTCGAAGTGTTCCACCGCTACATCAACCGCCTCGACCGCGTCTACCCGATCATGCCCTCGCTGAAGGCGCTTCTGAACGCGGTGCTGACCGCGCCGAAGTGGCAGATGAAGTGCGTGGGCATGCAGGTGATCGCGGAGAGCCTGGCGATGGGAAGCTTCCGCATGATGAAGGCGTCGACGAAGGACGAGGTGCTCTCCCGCGTCGTCGACCTGACCGCGCAGGACGAGGCGCGGCACGTCTCGTTCGGCCTGATCTACATGAAGGAAGAGCTGCCGCGGATGTCGGAGCCGGACCGGGACGAGCTCGAGGACTTCGCGCTCGCGGCCGTTCGCATGCTGGCCGACCCGGCCGCTCAGGCCGAGAACGGCGGGCCGCTGTTCGGGATCTTCGGAGAGGTCGGGATCGACCAGGAGGTCGCGCTTCGCGAGCTCACCGAGAAGTTCTCCGACCCGGCGTTCCGCGCCAAGCAGCCCAACCCGTTCCGCGAGTACGTGGTTCCGCAGCTGAAGCGCCTGGGCCTGATCACGGAGCGCACCGCGCCGAAGTATCAGGAGATGGGCCTCACCGCCTGACGCTAGAATCCCGGAACGTGCCTATTCCCGACAATGCGAGCGGCTCCGAGCTCGAAGCCGCGCTGCGCGGCTTCGTCGGCGCCGTGATCGGCCCGCCCCAGGTCGGCCCGGACCGGGTCGACGCGGCGATGATCCGGCACTGGTGCGAGGCCATGGGCGATCGCAATCCGGTGTACACCGACGCCGCGCTCGCGCGAGAGTCGGTGCACCGCGGAATCGTCGCGCCGCCGACGATGCTGCAGGCCTGGATCCTCCAAGGCATGCAGATGGCCGGGCCGCGCGACGCGACCGGCGATCGCCAGCTCGAGCTGCACCAGCTGCTTTCGGAGGCGGGCTATCCGTCGGTCGTCGCGACCAACTGCAGACAGGGCTACACGCGCTACCTGCGGCCCGGTGATCAGGTGACGGCCACCACCGTGATCGAGTCGATCTCCGCCGAGAAGGCCACCGCCCTGGGCACCGGCTACTTCATCGACACGCGCACCACCTTCCGCGACGAGCACGGGGACGAGGTCGGCTGGATGACCTTCCGCGTGTTGAAGTTCAGACCACCCGAGAAAGAGAGCGCTGCGGCGCCAGCGGCGTCGGGCGCGGCCGCCGCCCCGCGGCGCCTCGCGCCGCCGCTCGGCCACGACAACCGCTGGTGGTGGGAGGGGATCGCGGCCGGCGAGCTGCGCATCCAGTCCTGCGCATCGTGTCGCGCGCTGCGCCATCCGCCGCGGCCGATGTGCGGAAAGTGCCAATCCGTCGACTGGAGCTGGGTCGTCTCGAAGGGCGCGGGCGCGGTGCACAGCTACACGGTTCTGCACTATCCGCGCGTGCCGGGATACGAGTACCCTCTGCCGGTGGTGCTGGTCGATCTCGACGAGGGGACTCGCCTGGTCGCCAACCTGGCTGGCTGCGAGACGTCGGCGATTCGCATCGGCATGCGCGTGCAGGCGAGGATCGAGAACGTCGACGGAGCGCTCTCGCTCCCGGTCTTCTACCCGGCGTAGGCGGAGGGCGGCGGATGTCGAGCACACGATTCTTCGCTGCGGTCCGCGTGGGTGACCGACTTCCGGCGCTGGAGATCCCGATCACGAGCACGCTGATCGTCGGCGGCGCGCTCGCGTCGCGCGACTTCACGCCGGTGCACCACGATCGGGCGGCGGCACAGGCGCAGGGAATGTCGGACGTGTTCATGAACATCCTGACGACGAACGGGCTGGTCGGACGCTACGTCACCGACTGGGCCGGGCCCGACGCGATCCTGCGCGAGGTCGCGATCAAGCTCGGCGCGCCGAATCTGCCCGGCGACACGATGAAGTTCAGCGGGACCGTCTCGTCGCGCGACGAGAGCACGGCGACGGTGACCGTCGAGATCGTGGGCCGGAACGGTTGGGGCGATCACGTGACCGGCAGCGTGCGGCTCGATCTGCCGCGAGGCGCCTGACCCGTGACCCGACCGCTTCGCGATCGAGCCGCCATCGTGGGTATCGGGCAGACCGAGTTCTCGAAGAACTCCGGTCGCTCCGAGCTGCAGCTCGCCTGCGAGGCAGTGAAGGCGGCGCTCGACGACGCGGGGCTGACGCCCGGCGACGTCGACGGAATGACCACCTTCACCATGGACACCAGCGACGAGATCGAGCTGGCGCGCGCCATCGGCGCCGGCGATCTCACCTTCTATAGCCGCGTGCCTTACGGCGGTGGCGCGGCGATCGGCGTGGTGCAGCACGCGGTGATGGCGGTCGCGACCGGCGCTGCGGAGTGCGTGGTGGTCTACCGCGCCTTCAACGAGCGCTCGGGGCGCCGCTACAGCACGGGGATCTCCGAGGGCATCGTCACGGCGGACCTGATCCACTGGAGCTGGTACCTGCCGTTCGGGTTGCTCACTCCGGCCTCGTGGGTGGCCATGTACACACAGCGCTACATGCACGAGTACGGCTGCACCGGCGAGGACCTCGCGCGCGTCGCCGTGTCCGCGCGGCGGCACGCTTTGAACAACCCGAACGCCTTCTTCCACGGCGTGCCGCTCACGATCGCGGAGCACCAGGCGTCCAGATGGATCGCGGAGCCGCTGCGTCTCTTCGACTGCTGCCAGGAGTCCGACGGAGGCTGCGCGCAGATCGTCACCACCGTCGAGCGCGCGCGCGACCTGCGCAGCCGTGCGGCGGTGGTGCGCGGCATCGGCCAGGCCGCGGGCGCGGACCAGGAGAACATGACCAGCTTCTACCGGCCCGAAATCACGCGCCTGCCCGAGATGGATCTGGTCGCGAAGCAGGTGTACGCGTCGTCGGGGCTCGGACCGTCGGACGTCGACGCCGCGATCCTCTACGATGCGTTCACGCCGGTCGTGCTCTGGCAGCTCGAGTCGTTCGGCTTCTGCCCGCTCGGCGAGGCGCGGGGCTTCGTGAAGGACGGGAACCTCGAGATCGGCGGGTCACTCCCGTGCAACACCCACGGCGGACAGCTCTCCGAGGCCTACATCCACGGAATGAACGGCGTGAACGAGGGCGTGCGGCTGATCCGCGGCACCTCCGTCAACCAGCCCGCGCGCAACGACCACGTGCTGGTCACCGCCGGGGTCGGCGTGCCGACGAGCGGCATGATCCTCGGCAAGCTCGACTGAAGCCCGCGCGTCCGAGGGCTCACTGGGACGGGGCGCGCGCCTCGCTCTCTTCCTTCGATTCGGCGGCGGCCGGCTCCGTGGGGATCAGCCCCCCCGTCGGGCAGTACTCGGCCGCCTCGCGGCACGCCTCTTCTTCCTCGTCCGATTCCGGCTGCTTGCGCACGATGGCGGCCGAATTCCCGCGCGCCATCTCCATGTTCTCCGGCGCCCGCTCCTCGCAGAGCCGGCACCCGATACAAAGCACGTCATCGACCGAGAATCGTGTCCGGCTCATCCGCATCTCCGCACTCGACGAAGCCAAGCCTATGTCTGCACGCCCCCGCGCGGCTATGACTGCCATCATATCCTGACCGACGGGTGAGCGCAGGGATGGGAGAGTCAGGCGGCGAGCACGGGCGCGCCGGCCGAGCGGAGCTGCTCGTACACGGGCGGCGGCCCGAGGCGAAGCTCGTTTCGCACCTCGTCGATCGGTCGCGGCAGCAGGGACTCCCAGTCCAGGTCCACCAGCCACGTCGCCTTGCGCCCGCGCTGGTAGCCCTGCCGGATCAGCCGGCCCGTCTCGGAGTTCCAGCCTTCGCTGCGCAGGGCATCGAAGAGCAGATACCCGATCCCAAGATTGCGGGTCTGCGCGAAGGTGAGCGCGAGCACTGCAATTTCGCCGCGAAGATCGCGGTCGTAGCCCGAGACCACGTGGAAGACGTCGTGCAGGTTCAAGAGCCGAGTCGAGAAGACCTGTTCTTCCCCGGCGGCGGGCGGCAGCTTGAGCCTCTGGTTCGCGGCCTGACTCGCCTGCGCCAGGCCCTGCGCGCCGATGTGCTCGCGGACGAACCACTGGCCGATCGTGCGTCCCAGCGAGCCTTCGGGCATCGCGAGCAGCCCGTCGACGTCGGCGAGCAGGTCGTACAGATCGCGCTTCTCGCGCAGGATCCGCTCGGCGTTGGGCGAGCGCCGGAAGCGGCTGAACAGCCGCTTGCCGGAGTTGCCGGAGAGCGCCGCGATCACGACGATGGCACCCGCGGTGTCGTCGGGGTTCTCTCGGAGCGTGCGCATCGCCCGGTACGCGACCAGCGGGCGGATTCGATTCCGTGCGGCCATCGTCGGTCTCCTCGAGGAGGTGGCCTTGGCAGACTGCCGCAGGCCGTCCGCACGTGGATATGACCGCGGTCATACGTCGAGCCGCGGCCGTCAGCCCACGCCGCGCGGCACCTGCATGACCCGGTTGAAGAACCGCAGCGCCAGCCGGTTCACAAAGATGTGTCGGAGCTTCCAGAACGGCGAGTGCCACTTCTCGGGCGGGAGCGTCCCGTCGAGGATCTCCGCGACCGCCTCGGCCGTGCGGCTGGCCAGCGTGTCGAGGATCTGCTCGCCGATCTCGGCCGTCGCGCCGGCTGGCGCGCCCGCGTACGTGTCGCCCGCGAAGTAGTGGATCGTCGCCTTGAAGCCCCGGACCATCTGCGGAATCGACGCGGGCTTCCCGCGCGATCCAGCGGGCCTGTCGCGGCCGGTCTCTTCGAGCCAGAGGTCGACGGTGCGCCGCGGCAGCGATTTGTAATCGGGGTCGACCCAGTCCGGGTGCAGCGCGAGGAGCTGCGAGGTCTCGACCAGCCCCGCGTGTGTGTCGCCCTCGAAGTCCGCCCTCGAGACGCCGGGGATGTGGCCGAGCACCTCGCCGAGCTCCGCGCCGCCGCCGTTCAGCCGCGAGAGCATCAGCGAGAACACCGATGCCATGCGGATCCCGTGCGCGCGAGAGACGCGCTCGCACGCGGTCTCGATCGCGAGGAAGTGGCGCGGGCTGCCGTGGAAGTTCGACACCATCACGTTTCGGAAGCCCTGCAGCGCGAGCGACCGGCCCATGTCCTCGAGGAACGCGATCGTCGTGGAGGGCCGGAACGCGACGGTGCCCGGCTGCGGGACGCCGTCGCTCGCCGCCCAGACGAACGGCAGGCGCAGGAACGTGCGCGAGCGGTGGCGCTCGGGCAGGAAGCGCAGCGCGCGCTCGGCCAGGCCCTCGCCCTCCAGGCAGTCGGCCCCGAGCGGCAGGTGCGGTCCGTGCACCTCCATTGGCGAGCAGGTCACGAACACCACGGCGCTCTCGCGGTCGATCGCGTCGAACTGCGTCTTGGTCAGTGTCTCCCAGCGGATCGACTTCGGGATCGGTGTCATGCCGCCCAGGGTACCCGACCCGGCGCCTCCCCGGGCCGGATTTGACGCGGGCGGGCGAGCGGCGAGACGATCGCCCGGATGACCCGCGAGACGGAGCTTCTGCTCGACGGCCTGTGCTTTCCCGAAGGTCCGCGCTGGCACGACGGCGAGCTCTGGTTCTCGGACATGCACGCGAAGGCCGTGCTGCGGGTCGGGCTCGACGGTCGCGTCACGCGCGTGGTCGAGGTGGCGGCCTGCCCGTCGGGGCTCGGCTGGCTCCCCGACGGGCGGCTGCTCGTGGTCTCGATGCACGATCGGCGTCTGTTGCGGCTCGACCCCGGCGGGCTGCACCAGGTCGCGGACCTCGCGGCGATCGCCGACTTCCACTGCAACGACATGGTGGTCGACGCGCGCGGGCGCGCGTACGTGGGGAACTTCGGCTTCGACCTCCACGCCGGCCAGAAGCCCCGAACGACCGCGCTCGCGCTCGTGCGACCCGACGGCGAGGTGCGCGTCGCAGCGCGCGATCTGGCGTTTCCGAACGGCTGCGTGATCACGCCCGACGGCGGCACGCTCGTGGTCGCGGAGTCGATGGCCGCGCGTCTCACCGCCTTCGACATCGCGCCCGACGGATCGCTCTCGAACCGGCGCGTCTTCGCCGCGCTCGAGGGCAAGGTTCCGGACGGGATCTGCCTCGACGCGGAGGGCGCGATCTGGGTGGCGTCGCCGATGAGCTCGGAGTGTCTTCGCGTGCACGAGGGCGGACGAGTGAGTCGCACCGTGAAGGTCGAGACTCAGGCCTACGCCTGCATGCTCGGCGGCCCCGACCGCAGGACGCTCTTCATCTGCACCGCGGCGGATTCCGATCCCGCCAGGTGCGTCGAGCAGCACAGCGGGCGGATCGAGACGCTGCGCGTCGAGGTCCCGGGGGCGGGGCTGCCCTAGCCGCGCAACCGCAATTGCCGCGCGCGCGCCAGTCCGGCCGTCGCGAGCAGCGCGACGAGCACCGTCGCGACGACCACGCCGCGACCGGGGAACGCCGGCACCGCCGGCGCCGCGGCGGCAAAACCGTACGTGCCGAAGACCGAGATCGGCACGCTGATCAGGTCGTTTACCGGGTCCACGATCTCTCCGGGAACCGGTAGCCACTGCTGCGTCAGCGGCTCGTAGCGGTAGATCTTCAGTGTCGTCTCGTCCGCGTTCTCGCCGGCTTCCTCGTGCGTGTAGTGGAAGGTGAGGGTTGCGGGCGTCGCGAGGGCGAGGCCGTCGGGCTCGAGCGCCTGCGCCTCGGAGATATCGAGCGACCCCGGGGGAACCGCGTCGGTGTGGAGCAGCGGGTACATGTTCGCCATCTGCACGGGGACGGGGCTGCCGAGAGCTCCGGCCGGAACCTGCAACGAGTCGCCCCAGAAGGCGTGGATCGTCCCGCCCGCAACGCCGAGCGGCTGCGTCGTCTGCTTGTCGCAGTCGATCCGCCACCACGACAGGCGCGTCCAGCCGCCGCCCAGGTCCTGGCTGGCGGGAATGCGTTTGTCGCCGTCCCGGATGTAGATCTCCGCACTCTGCTCGCCGCTGCCGATGACCTCCGCCGACGGCGTTCCGCACATCAGGTAGACGTCGATCTCGAAAGGCTGACCGGCGCCCAGAACTCCCGTGCCCTGCAGATCGAGCTGGTCGTCCCAGGTCGCGTCCTGATCCATCGCGTGAATCGCCGCCGCTCCTGCTCCCGCGGTGACTCCCGTGACACGGATGCGGGCCACTCCTCCGGGCGGGATCGAGAAGTAGGTCGCGTCATTCGGCGGCGAGTTCGGGTCGAGGTCCAGCGGCAGGGGCGCACCTCCGGGCGGCGCGTACTGCTCGATCGTCGCGCTGGTGAAGGAGGCGACGTTCTCGGCGACACCAGACAGTGGCAGGAGGCCGATCGATCCGACTAGAACCGTCCGCGCGAGCCAGCGGCTGAGCGTCGACATGACCCCGGGAGCCTACGAGCCGGCGGAAGCCGCTGTCAACGCAGTCGTTCAGAAGCGGAGCTCGACCTCCGTCGTGCCGAAGGCGAAGCGCGGCAGGATGCGGCGGAAGGCGAGGGCGAAGACGCCGGTGCGCATCGCGAGCGGGACGAGTGTGCGCATCGCCACGCGCGCGAGCGGCGTCTGCTGCAGCAGCAGACGCGGCGGGCCGGACTGCAGGCGCTGGATCTCCTGCACCTCGGGCAGGCGCTCGGCGGCGACGCGCGCGGCCGCGGCGTCGAGCTCCGCGGGCGGCGAGCCGCGAAGCAAGAGCGGGCCGAGCTGGTTCGCGGCGACGAGTGCGTCGCGCAGCGCGATGTTGATGCCCTGCGCGCCGACGGGCGACATCGGGTGAGCGGAATCGCCGATCAGCAGCACGCCCGGCGCGTTCCAGACGTCGAGGTGATCGCAGACCACGTCGAGCAGGAACGGCGAGGAGAGCGCGTCCATGTGGGCGCGGATCCAGGCGGCGAGGTCGTCGGGCACGCTCGAGGCGAGCTCGCCGACCCAGTGCTCGATTCCCCCGCGGCGGATGTCGCCGAAGCCACCTTTGTCGATCGCCCAGCCGAGCTGCAGCCCGCCGTCGGGTGACTCGAAGCAGATCGCGAAGTGAGCCCGGCCGATGCAGCCGCGAACCACGCCGCGCATGAAAACGGGTAGTGGAAGCTTGCACCACACCACGTCGAAGCTCGGCGCGCGGCGCGCGCGGTCGAGCCCGGCGCGCTTGCGCACGGCCGATGCGCGGCCGTCGCAGCCGATCAGGTAGTCGCAGCGGATCTCGCGCGCGCCATTCGCGTCCTCGATCCGCAATCCTGCGACGCGTTCCCCGGCGTACACCAGATCGCGTACGGTCGCGCCGCGCAGGAGCTCGAAGTCGGGAAGCCTCCGCGGCCTGCGCGACCAGCATCTCGAGCAGCGCCGGCTGGGAGACGAAGCGCGGCAGCGGCGTCTCGCGCGGCAGGGCGGCGACGTCGAGCTCGAGCTCGCGCCGGCCGTTCAGGTAGACCTCGAGCCGGTGGATTCGCGACTGCGGCAGTCCGTCGAGATCCGCTTCGAGCCCCATCTGCCGGAGCGCGTCGACCCCGCCCGGCATCAGACCCTCGCCGCGGAACTCGCGCGCGAAGTCGGTTTGCCGCTCGATCAGCGTCACGCCGATTCCCCGGCGGGCGAGCAACCAAGCGAGCGAGGCGCCCGCCGGTCCGGCGCCGGCGATCGCGACGCGCATCCCGGGCATGGGGCGACTCTACCACCGGCGCCCCCCCCCCCCCCCCGGCGCAAC
>VGRW01000066.1 GCA_016875225.1 Deltaproteobacteria bacterium | reverse complement strand
GGGGGCCGGGGTAGAGCGAGAACCAGCGACGCTTCTCGGTGTCCCACGCGGTGGTGTAGCTCTGCAGCCGTCCGCCGGGAAGCTCCACCAGCATCTGCTGCAGCGGCGCCACGCCGAAGGTGTACGGCGCGGCGAACTCGGCGCGCTTGCCGTCCGCGCCCTCGGCGCGAACCACGTACTTCCCGTCGACGATCGCAAACCCCGGATCCGCGCCCGAGAAATCCCCGAGCACGCTGCTCGCGTCCGCGACTTCCATCGCGCGGTCGTGGTGCGAGCCCGTCCAGGCCGCGGCCTGCTCGGCATGGCACTCGCGGCAGCTCGCGTCCGCGACAAAGCGCGGCGGACCGGCGACCTTCGCTGCGGGCGCCACGACCGGAGCGGCCGATTCGCGCTCCCCGCAGGCGACGAGCGCCGCGCACGCGAACGCGAACAGGAGCCGGGCGCGCCGCGTGCACATCTCCCGCTTCATACCGGTCGCGCCCGTGAGCGTCAACGCGTGCTTGCGCAACCCGGCGCGTTCCGACAAGGTGGAGCCGGTTCGATCGGTCAGATCGAGGAGGAGCCATGAGACTCGCAGCCGTTCTGTTCCTGGGCCTGGCGCTGGTCGCCTGCGGAGTCACGCGCCAGGCGCGCGACGTCCGGCAGTCGGGGTTCCTCGGCGACTACTCGCGGCTCGTTCCCGGTCCGGACGGCGGCGCGCGCAAGCTGTACCAGAACCCGAGCGCGAAGTTCGCGAGCTACGACAAAATCCTGCTCGAGCCGGTCACGATCTGGACCGGCGAGGGCTCGGAGATGAACGACCTGGCCAAGGAGGACCGGCAGCGCGTGGCGAACCGGCTCTTCGAGCTCCTGCACGCGCGGCTCGCGAAGGACTACGCGATCGTGACCGCGCCCGGGCCGGGCGTGCTCCGCGTCGAGGCCGCGATCACCAGCGCCGAGCGCTCGTACCCGATCCTCGACACGGTCTCTTCGATCGTGCCGATCGGGCTCGGGATCTCGACGCTGAAGGCGGTCGCCACCGGCAAGCCCGCCTTCGTGGGCGAGGCGAGCGCGGAGCTGCGCCTCAGCGACGCGGCCAGCGGCGAAGTGCTGGCCGAGGCGGTCGACAGCCGCGTGGGCACGAAGAACCCGACCGGGCTCTTCGACAAGTGGGAGGACGTCGACGCGGCGCTCACCTACTGGTCGGATCGACTCGGCTACAAGCTCTGCGTCGAGCGCGGGGCTACGGGCTGCGTCGCGCCCTGAGCGCTCACCCGATCCTGCGCAGCCAGAGCGTGCGGCTGTAGCCGGGCCCGTAGCGGCCGGTGCCGAGATTCGGGTCGAGGCCGAGCGCCTCGAGCTCGGCGCCGCGCGCGCGCACGTACTCGCGCTCGTCGCGGTCGAACGCGGCGTAGAGGGCGCTGGGGTCCAGGCCGCGAAGCCGCGCGGGCCGCACGAGCTGCGCGATCCGCCGCTCGACCGCGACGGTCGAGACCACCGCCTCGCTCGCGTCGGGCAGCACGTACTCGACGATCGACGTGCCGGCCTCTTCGAGCCGCTGCAAGCGGTGGCAGATGCCGTTCTGCACCGTGTTCCGGATCCGCTTGTAGAAGGCGATCCACTTCGCGTATTCGTCGAGCTCCGCGTCGTCGAGCGCGGACAGGTCCGAGCCGATGCCGAGCGCGCCGCGCATGGCGACGTCGAAGCGGGTCGCTAGCTCGAGCCTGCGCCCGGTCTGATGGTTGCGCTCGTGCGTGACCCAGCAGCACATCGCGCGCGCGGGGTAGGCCAGGCTCGCGCCCTCCTGGATCGCCACGCGCGCGAGCGCGTCGGTGTTGTCGCTGGTCCAGAACTGGTCGGTGCGCGCGAGGATTCCCGCGTCGACGCGGCCGCCGCCGCTCGAGCAGCTCTCGATCGAGAGCCGCGGGAAGCGCCGCCGCAGCCCGTCCATCAGCGCGTAGACGCCCTCGGCGTGGCGGCGCCAGATCGCCTTGCCCGCGACGCTTCCGGGCTCGGTCGCCGAGCGGTTCATGTCCCACTTCAGGAAGTCGACCGCGTTCTCGTCGACGATCCGCGCGAGCGCGTCCGCGAGATGCGCGACGACCTCGGGCCTTCCGAAGTCGAGGATCAGCTGGTGGCGGTGCTCCGTGCGCGGCCGATCCGGGAAGTGAAGCACCCAGTCCGGGTGCTCGCGGTACAGGTCCGAGTCGGGGTTCACCATCTCGGGCTCGACCCAGAGGCCGAACTTCATGCCGAGCCGGTGCACCTCGTCGGCGAGCGGCCGGAGCCCGGTCGGAAACACCTCCGGCGAGACGCGCCAGTCGCCGAGCCCCGCGGTGTCGTTGCGGCGCGCGCCGAACCAGCCGTCGTCGACGCAGAAGAGCTCGACGCCGATCGCGGCGCTCTTCTTCGCGAGCGCGATCTGGCTGGCGAGCGAGAGCGCGAAGTAGCTCGCCTCCCACGAGTTGTAGAGCACGGGACGCACCGGCTCCGGCGGATCGGTTCGCGGCAGCACGCGCTCGCGCAGGAACGCGTGCATGCGCTGGCTCGCGCCCGAGAAGCCGTCGGCGCAGGCGCCGTGCAGCAGCGCCGGCGTGGCGTGCCGCTCGCCGGGCGCGAGCGAGAGCGCGAAGTCGAACGGGCTGTAGCCGCCGTGCACGTGCAGCGCAGCGTTGGGCCGCTGCTCGAAGGCGAGCCGGAAGCTGCCCGACCAGGCGAGCTGGCCGAAGTACACCGTTCCGTGTGACTCGTCCGCGCCGCCTTCGAACGAGAGCAGGTAGAACGGGTGGTGCACGAAGCCCGTGTGAACCGAGCGGCTCTCGAGCAGCGTGGTGCCGACGGGAAGCCGTACCCGCTCGCTCTGGAACTCCGCGGCCCAGCCGCCCGCGGCGTGCAACAGCTCCCAGCGGCCGGCGGGAAGGTGCAGCGTTCCGCTCGAGAGCTGCTCGACCTGAATCGGCCGATCGCCGCGGTTCTCGATCTCGAGCCAGCGCTCGATCACGTCGAGCGTGGCGTCGACGCGCAGGCAGAGCCAGGCCGAGAACGGCTGCACGGGATCGTCGAGCCGGATGCGCAGCGTCTCGCGGCCGTCGGCCAAGCGATCGATCTCGTGCGACGCGTAGCGAAGCCGCACGTCGCGGATCGGGAGCCCGCCGTCCGCGCCGGGGAACGACACCTTCAGCGTCGGCTCGTGCCAGGTGTGGTCGCCGAACGTCACGACCTCGTCGCGGCGCCCCTGGCGATCGACGCCGATGCGCGGGAACGGGTCGTCGGGGAGCGCGCCGCTCGCGATCGGCAACGCGGGGCCGACCGCGCGCGGCCCGCTGCCCAGGCAGACCACGCGCCCGTCGGGGTCCGCGCGAAGCGCGTGGAAGCTGGTCGCGAGCACCAGGTTCCAGGTGCGCGTGCGCGGGTCGAAGTCGATCAAGCGCCGAGTCTTCGCGCGATCGCCCAGGCGATCCGCGCCATCCGCGGCACGACGTCGGCGATCGTCGATGCGTTGTCGCTCGCCGCGGTTCCGTCGCGAACCCGCCCGAGGATTCCCTGGTAGATGCACGCCGCGCGGTACATCTGGTACGCCGCGTACCAGTCGAAGGACTCGATCGACGCGCGCCCGGTGCGCCGGCAGTACGACGCGGCGTACTCGGCGAGCGTGGGCAGCCCGTGACTCGCGAGGTCGAGCTCTGCAAAAGCGCCGCCCTCGTACCAGGGCATGCAGAGATAGGTGAAGTCGCCGATCGGATTTCCCAGCGTCGAGATCTCCCAGTCCAGGATCGCGATCACGCGCGGCTCGGTCGGGTGCAGGATGGTGTTGTCGAGCTTGAAGTCGCCGTGGATCAGCGTGGTCTCGTCGCCGGTCGGGATCGTGCGCGGCAGCCACTCCATGAGCGCGTCCATTTCGGGCACGGGCTCGGTCTGCGACGCCTGGTACTGCTTGGTCCAGCGCGAGAGCTGGCGGGCGAAGTAGTTGCCGGGCCGGCCGAAGTCCTCGAGCCCGAGCGCGCGCCAGTCCACGCGGTGCAGCCGCGCGAGCACGTCGCAGAGCGAGTCGTAGATCGCGAAGCGCTCGGCCGGCGTGCAGCCGGGAAGGTGCGGCTCCCAGAGCACGCGGCCCTCGACGCACTCCATCACGTAGAACCAGGTGCCGATCACCGACTCGTCCGCGCAGAGCGCGTAGGTGCGCGGCACCGGCACGTCCGTGCGCTGCAGCGCGGAGAGCACGCGGTACTCGCGGTCCACCGCGTGCGCTGACGGCAGCAGCTGGCCCGGCGGCTTGCGGCGCACCACGTAGCGCGTGCCGCCGGCCTCGACGCGGTAGGTCGGGTTCGACTGCCCGCCGCGGAACTGGTCCAGCGAGAGCGCGCCGCGGAAGCCCGGCACGTTCGCGCGCATCCAGTCCGCGAGCCGGCCGGCGTCGATCCTGTGCCGCTCCCGGACCGGCTGCGTTCCGGCGAATATTTCCTGTCGGTCGGTCATCGCGTCCCTATCCTACGCTAAGCTTCGCGCGCGAGAGGAGCCCCGCCGATGAAGATCTCCGAGTTCGTTCGCAGCCACTACCGCCACTTCAACGCCGCCGCGCTCGCCGACGCTGCCAACGGCTACACCGCGCACCTCGCGGGCGGCGGGAAGATGCTGGTCGCGATGGCCGGCGCGATGAGCACGGCCGAGCTCGGGCTCTCGCTGGCCGAGATGATCCGCCGCGACAAGGTGCACGCCATCTCGTGCACGGGCGCGAACCTGGAGGAGGACGTCTTCAACCTGGTCGCGCACGACCACTACAAGCGCATCCCGAACTGGCGCAACCTGACGCCCGCCGACGAGAAGGCGCTCGAGCGCGCCGGGCTGAACCGCGTCACCGACACCTGCATCCCCGAGGACAAGGCGTTCCGCGCGATCGAGAAGCACGTGCTCGACCTGTGGGTGCGCGCGGACCAGCAGCGCAAGCGCTACTTCCCGCACGAGATCATGTACCAGCTCCTGCTCGAGGGGCGGATCCGCGACAGCTACCAGATCGACCCCGCGGGCTCCTGGCTGCTGGCCGCGGCGGAGAAGAACCTGCCCATCTTCGTGCCCGGCTGGGAGGATTCGACGCTCGGCAACATCTACGTCGCGCACGTGCTCTCGGGGCAGCTCTCGAATTTCCAGATCGTGAAGAGCGGGCTCGAGACCATGGCGGAGCTCTCGCGCTGGTACGTGCAGACGACGATGGGGAGGACGCTCGAGGAGCTGCCGGCGGTCGAGGCCTCCGACGACCACGACGCCGTGCACATGCGCGCGATCCCGGCCAGCGAGGCGCGCGCGACGGTCGGCTTCTTCCAGATCGGCGGCGGCATCGCCGGAGACTTCCCGATCTGCGTGGTGCCGATGATCCACCAGGACCTGCGCCGGCCCTGCCCGTACTGGGGCTACTTCTGCCAGATCAGTGACTCGACCACGAGCTACGGCTCGTACAGCGGCGCGTTCCCGACCGAGAAGATCACCTGGGGCAAGCTCGACGAGAACACGCCGATGTTCCTGATCGAGTCCGACGCCACGATCGTCGCGCCGCTGATCTTCGCGACGGTGCTCGACTGGTAGTCAGGCCCCGTGGCACTTCTTGAACTTCCTGCCCGAGCCGCACGGGCAGGGGTCGTTGCGCCCGATCTTCGGCGCGCCGCGTACGTAGGTCGTGGCGGGAGCGGGCTCGGGATCCGCGTGCCGGTGCGCCTTGCCCGAGACGAGCGCCTCTTCGAGCTCCGGAAGCAGATCCTCGCAGGCGCGGCGCAGCGAGCCCAGTGCGCGCCCGGCCGAGCGCTCCGCGAAGTCGAGCAGCGCGCGAAGCACCGGAACCACGTGGGCCGCGAGCGGATCGCGCGGCCGGAACTGCTCGAGCACGCCGTGCAGCAGCCAGCCGTGCGCCTCGCTCGCGCCGGGCTTCTCGAGCGGCGTGCCCATCTCTTGGAGCGCCGCGAAGAGCCGGCGCGAGACCTCGTGTCGCTCGGGCTCGGGAACTCCGGCGAGCGCCGCGGCCTCGGCCGACTCGTCGAACTCCCGCGCCCGCTCGCTATTCATCGTCGGCAGTGTACCTCGGCGCGGACGACGCGCCCTGGCCGAGCGCGAACACCAGCACCCCGCAGGTGCTGAGCGCGAAGCCGAACACCTGGCGCAGCGTGACCAGCTCGCCGAGCAGGAACCACGACACCACGAGCGACAGCAGCGGCCCCGACGGCACCACGATCGCGGTCGTGCGCGCCAGGTCCAGCCGCTTGATCGACGCGTACCACGCGAGCGTGCCGAAGTAGGAGAGCAGCGCGCCCTGCACCGCGATCACCGGAAGAAGCGCCGCGAGCTCGGCGGCCGGTGGCAGCGACCCGACGCCGTCGAAGACGAGCCAGACCGGAAGCAGGACCAGCGTGCCGTAGACGTAGCGCGCGGCCGAGAGCAGCCGCGGGTTCACGCCCTGCAGGCCGCGAAGCGCGATCCAGTGCGAGCTCTGCCAGGCGATCGGCGTCGCGAGCAGAAGCGCCACGCCGAGCGACCCCGAGAGCGGGCGCGCGCCGAGCACGAGCGCGATTCCGGCCAGGATCGCGCCGACCGCGAGCACGCGGCGGAGCTGGAAGGCGTGGCCGAGGAAGAGCCGCGCGCCGATCAGCGCGTAGACCGGCTCGGTCTGCACGCAGATCGCGGTGTCGATGGCGCTTGCGCGTTTGGCGCCCTCGAAGAAGAGAAAGAAGGCGAGCGCGGTGCCGAGCGCGCCGACCGCGATCAGAATCGGAGCCTTGCCGCGCTCGAAGAGCGTCGCGAGCTCGCCGCGCCAGACGAGAAGCGCGACCGCGCAGATCGCGGCGAAGGCGCTCGTGCCGAGCGCGATCGCGAGGCCGCCGAGTGCCGCCGTGGTGAGCTTGGCCACGCCCGGCACGAACGCGCCGTTGGCCACGCAGTACGCGGCGAAGAGCAGGCCCGCGCGCTCGGTGCCTTTCACGAGGCGGTCTCCGGCGCCGTCTCCGGCGCCGCATTCTCGAACGCGGCCACGGCGAGGTAGCTCACCAGCGCCGCCGCGAGCGACGCGAGGTACGGCGCCTCCACGAGCTCGCCCCACTCCGCGACCGACCAGGCCGCCGCGCCGACCAGAAGCGCGGCCGCGGCGCTGCGCGCGCCGCCGATGCGCGAGAACAGCCCGAAGCTGGCCGAGACCAGCACGCCCGAGCTCGCGAACGCGGCCGCGGTCTCGATCAGCGCGTAGACGCCCTCCGCGTGCAGTGCGAGCAGGTACGAGACGATCCCGAAGACCACGACGCAGACGCGCGCGAGCCGGAGCTTGCTGCGGTCCTCCATCTCCGGGCGCAGCGGAACGATCAGGTTGTGCGAGACGAGCGAGGCCGCGGCGAGCAGCGCGCTGTCGACGGTGGAGAGGATCGCCGAGATCAGCGAGCCCGCGAAGATCGCGTAGAACCAGAGCGGGAAGTGCTGGAGCGCCATTCGCGGCAGGATCTGCTCCGGGTCCTCGAGTCCCGGCAGGATCCGCGCGCCGACCAGCGCGAGCCCGACGGGAATGATCCCGACCGCGACGTACAGGCCGCTTGCGGCGAACGCGCCGCCGCGCGCGAGCTCGGGCGAGCGAGCGGCGAGCACGCGCGCGACCATTTCCTGCGCGAGCACGGATCCGCAGACCGGAATCGCCCACGACTCCGCGCGCGCGAGCCAGCTCGTCTCGACCGGCGCGAACGAGCGGCTCGTTTCGGCGAGTCCGGCCAGGCTCGCGTCGCCGAGCACGAAGACCGCGACCGCGAGCGCGATCAGGCCCACGGTGAGCACCGCGCCCTGGATCAGGTCGGTGACCGCGTCGGCGAGCAGGCCGCCCGCGGCGGTGTAGAGGATCACGACGCCGGCCGAGAGCGCGATCGCAAGCTCGAGCTCCAGCCCCGACGAGATCGAGACCACCTGTCCGAAGGCGCGGATCTGCGCGGCCGCCCAGAGCACGGACGTCGGCGCCATCAGCAGCACCGCGAGCTTCTCCACCCGCGCGCCGAAGCGCCACGCGAACAGGTCGCCGAGCGTGGTGAGCTTGCGCCGCCAGAGCGGGGCTGCGAACACCGCGCCGATCAGGAACAGGCAGGCCGCGTAGCCGAACGGATCCGCGCGCGCGCCCGAGAGGCCCTCCGCGTAGACCGCGCCCGCGGCGCCGATGCAGCTCTCCGCGCCGAACCAGGTCGCGAACATCGAGAACACCACCAGCGCCGGGCCGAGCTTGCGCCCCGCGACCAGGTAGTCCGACTCGCTCGCGACCTTGCGCGAGACCGCGAGCCCCACCACGAGCTGCAGCCCCACGTAGCCGAAGAGCCCGATCAGAAGCCAGTTCAAGTCGCGCTCTCCGTTCCCGCGAGGACTCCGTGCACGAGCAACGCCTGCGCCGCCCGCGCGCCGTCGATCGCGGCGCTCATGATGCCACCCGCGAAGCCCGCGCCCTCGCCGACGGGGAGCAGGTTCGCGAAGCCCTGCGCGCGGAACGTCTCGCGGTCGCGCGGCATGCGGATCGGCCCGGAGCTGCGCGACTCGAGTCCGACCAGAAGCCCCTCGGGGCCGGCGAAGCCGGGGATCGAGCGCTCGAAATCCGAAAGCGCGTGCCGGATCGCGTCGCGAACGCGCTCCGGAAGGAGCGCGTCGATCCGCCCCGGCGCGGTGCCGAAGCGGTAGCTCGAGCGGCCGGGCTCGCCGGTGGTCCGCCCCGCGACGAAGTCCGGCGCGGACTGAGCCGGCGCGGTGTAGTCGCCGCCGCCGGCGGCGAAGAAGCTCCGCTCCAGCTGCTCCTGCAGCGCGACCCCGTCGAATGCGCCGGGCCCGAACTCGCGCGGACCCAGCGTCGTCACGACCGCGGCGTTCGCGAACGGCGAGGAGTGTCTCGAGTTGCTCATGCCGTTGGTGCAGAGCAGACCCGCGGCCGAGACACTCGCCACCACTACGCCGCCCGGGCACATGCAGAAGCTGTGCGCGCCGGGCGCGCCGTCGCCCGGCTTGCAGGTGAGGCCGTAGTAGGCCGGGCCGAGCAGCTCGGCCTCCGGCCCCTCGCCGTGGCGCCCGCGGTCGATCAGCGTCTGCGGGTGCTCGATCCGCACGCCGAGCTGGAACGGCTTCGCCTCGAAGACGACGCCCTGCGCGGCGAGGCTTTGCCAGGTGTCGCGCGCGCTGTGGCCGGGCGCGAGGATCACGGCCGCGGTGTCGAGCGCGCCGCGATTCGTCTCGAGCGCGCGCACCCGGCCGGGATCCGTCGCGTCGAGCCCGAGCCGTTCGACACGCGTCCGCCAGTGGAAGCGCACGCCTGCGGCCTCGAGCCGCGCGCGAAGCAGCGGCAGGATCCGGTGCAGGCGGTCGGTGCCCACGTGCGCGCGCGCGTCGTAGCGGATCTCTTCCGGCGCGCCGCAGGCGACGAGCTCGTCCAGGATCGGCACCTCGAGCGGGTGATCCACGCGCGTGTAGAGCTTCCCGTCCGAGTAGGTGCCGGCGCCTCCCTCGCCGAAGAGCAGGTTGCTCTCCGGGTCGGGCACGCGCGTGCGGTGGAAGAGGTTGAGATCGAGCCCGCGCTCGCGGATCGGCGCGCCGCGATCGAGCAGATCGACCGCGACACCGTTTCGCGACAGGACCAGCGCGGCGAAGAGCCCCGCGGGCCCGGCGCCGATCACCGCCACGCGCTTGCGCGCGAGCGACGCGTGCACGCGCTCGACCTCGAGCCGGCCGACTTCGGGCGCGCGCGCAGCGCGGCCGCTTCGCAGCGCGCGCTCGAGCCCGGCGAGCTTCGCGCCCGCGTCCAGGATCAGATCGGCCTGCACCGCGAAGCGCAGCCGCCTAGATCGGCCGATCCGCCGCGCGTCCAGGCTGAGCCGCGCGATCCGGAAACCGCGCAGATCGTCGCGCGAGACGCCGGCCGCCTCGCACGCGCGCTCGCGCGCCAGCTCGAGCGGCTCGCCGATCGCGAGCTCCAGCCCGTGCACGCGGAACGTCTCGGTCGCGCTCACGGCCGCCCGCGCCGGTAGAGCTCGGCCACGATCCGCTCGATCGGCGGCTCCTCGAGCGAGAGGTCCGCGATCGAGGCTTTCTCGCCGAGCCAGCCGATCAGCGCGGCCGCGCCGATCCGGTCGCGGCGGAAACGCAGCACCAGCCGCGCCGGGCCGCGCTCCTCGACCTCGACCCCTTCGGGAAGCGCGTCCGGCGCCGCGTTCTCGAAGTCGACCACCAGGCGGCGCTCGCTTCCGAACTCGCGGCGGATCGCGTCGACCGCGCCGTCGTACACCACGCGGCCGCGGTCGATCAGGATCATTCGCGGGCAGAGCCGCTCGATGTCGGAGAGATCGTGCGTGGTGAGCAGGATGGTCGTGCCGCGCTCGGAGTTCTCGGTCGCCAGGAACTCGCGGATCGCCTCCTTCGCCAGCACGTCGAGGCCGATCGTCGGCTCGTCCAGGAACATGAGCTTTGGCGCGTGCAGCAGCGCCGCCGCGAGCTCGCAGCGCATGCGCTGGCCCAGCGAGAGCTTTCGCACCGGCACGTCGAGAAGCGGGCCGAGCTCGAGCAGCCGCTCGAGCCGGGCGAGCTGCTCCGCGAACTCGCGCTCCGGCACCCGGTACACGTGACGCAGGAGAGTGTAGGACTCGATCACCGGCAGGTCCCACCAGAGCTGCGTGCGCTGGCCGAAGACCACGCCGATCTGCGCGGTGTGGCGCAGGCGATCGCGGCGCGGCACCAGACCGCCGACGCGGATCTCGCCGCCCGAGGGCTCGAGCACGCCGGTGAGCATCTTGATCGTGGTCGACTTCCCGGCGCCGTTCGGCCCGATGAAGCCCACGAACTCGCCGGCCCGGATCGAGAACGAGACCCCGTCCACCGCGCGCACCAGGTCGTGGCCGGTCTCGACCAGATTGCGAAGCGAGCCGAGAAAGCCGCGGTGGTGGCGCGACACGCGGAACGTCTTCTCGAGCTTCTCCACTTCGATCAAGGCGTGCTAGCTCCCGGTCGACTCGTAGCGGCGCAGCCCGCGCGCGAACGCGGCCATCCCCAGCGCGAGCACGGCCGCGCAGACCAGCGGCGAGAGCCAGGGCACGAAGCCCGGCACGCCGGCGGCCTCGGTGCGGTCGAGCGCCGCCAGCGCCGGGAAGTAGTTCACGAACGCGAGCGGCACGCCATAGGTCAGCACGCGCCGGAACCATTTCGCGTAGATCGAGACCGGGTAGGTCATCGCCGCGGCCCCTCCATAGGTCAGGACGTTCTGGAGCTCCTGCGCCTGACCGAGCGTCCAGAACTGCAACGCCGCACCCGCCATCACGATTCCCGCGAAGCAGAGCGTGCCCCCGGCGACGCCGAGCGCAACCCAGCCGAGCGCGCGGGCGTCGAGCCCCAGAGCGAAGCACGCGATCGCGAGCACGAGCAGGCCCTGCGCGATGCGCGAGAGCTTGCGCGCGTCGAAGTCGCGCGTGGCCACCTGCAGGATCACCGAGCGCGGCCGCAGCAGGATCCGGTCCAGATCGCCCTGGATCAGGTAGACCGAGAAGTTCTCGAAGCCGCGCAGGACCGTCTCGACGCTCGCCCAAGACGTCTCGACCATCCCGTACAGAAGCGCCAGCTCCGCGAAGCTCCAGCCGTCCAGGCTCCCGAAGAAGCGCGACAGGATCCAGACCGGCGCCAGGTCGCTCACCATCACGCCGAACATCACCGCGCTCTGGATCGCGAACGACGCGCGGTACTGCATCTGCGAGCGGATCTGCGCGCCGGCGAGTCGGGCCCAGAGCGAGAGAGCGTCTGCGAGCATCGCTAGCCGCCCTGCGTCGCGAGCCGGCGCAGCCCGCGTGACTCGATCGCCAGTGACAGCGCCGACAGCGCGCCGAGCCAGACCAGCTGGTGCGCCAGGCCGAAGACGAGCGCATGACCGGAGAGCTTTCCGCTGAGGAGCGCGACCGGCGTGTACAGCGTGGCGCGGAACGGCAGGGCGTCCGCGATCGCGCGCAGCCAGTCGGGGTAGAAGTCGAGCGGAACGACCATCCCGCCGAGGACCGTGTTTACGAACACGAGCGCCGAGAGCTCGCCGCTCGCGGTGTTTCTGAAGTACGCCGAGGCGCACGCGACGTACCAGAGGCCGGCCGAGACCCCTACCGCGAGAACGACCGAGAGCGGGAAGAGCAGCGTCTCGAGCCGGAGCGGAGGCACGACCCCGAAGAGCACGACCCCGGTCAGATACACCGGCGGAAAGCGCGCGATCAGATAGTAGAGCGCCGTGCCGTAGCGCTCCGCGACGTCGCGGTAGTAGAGAGTCACCGGGCGCGCGAGATCCGTGACCACCTCGCCGGTGCGAATCCGCTCGGCGAGGTTGTAGCGGACGTCGGTGAAGATCCCGACCACCATCAGCAGCGCCTCGGAGGCCGTGAAGTACAGCACCGCCTCGCGCGGCGACCAGCCCAGCGCGCCGGGTCGCGCGCGGAAGAACGCCAGCAGCACCTGCGCGTGCACGAGCAGGAAGAAGACGTTCACCGCGACGCCGGTCCAGTTCGCCAGCCGATAGGCGGCGCGGCGCTGGAAGGCCAGGCGCGCGAACTGGAGGTAGGGACGCACCGAACCCACGGGCCGTCCGTGTAGCGAAGGGGTCCGGACTTGTCAGGCGTCCTTCGCCCGCAGGTCTTCGGCCAGCGTGCGCGCGGCGAGCATGTAGTGCAGGCTCGACCAGAGCGCGCCGACCACGACCGTGCCGAGAAGCGCGTAGCGCACCGAGTCGATGCCGTAGCTCGGCTTCAATGCGTCCGAGAGCACGCCGACGAAGAACGGGCCCAGGCCGAGCCCGATCAGGTTGATGATGAAGAGCAGGATCGCGGACGCGAGCGCGCGCATCTGCGGGCGGACCAGGGTCTGGGTCATGGCGAAGGTCGGACCCAGGTAGATCGGCCCGAGCAGCGAGCCGGGAATCGAGAGCAGAAGCGCGGTGCGCCCGTCGGGCCAGAGGTAGAACAGCAGCGAGAACGGCACCGCGAGGACCGAGGCGATCGCCGGCACGCGCATGTACCAGCGCACCTCGAGCGATGCGAGCCGGTCCGAGACCGCGCCGCCGAGATACGTGCCGAGCACGCCCGTGGTGAGTCCGATCGCGGCGAGCCAGGTGCCGAGCTCGCCGAGCGCGAGCCCGTGCACGCGCATCAGGAACACCGGGACGAACGCGCCCGCGCCGTAGCCGTAGAAGGCGTGCAGGGCGGCGCCGATCGACATGTGCACGAACGCGCGCCGGCGCAGCATGAACGAGAACACCTCCCGCACGCTCTCGCGGCCGTGCACGACCGCGCGCTTCGGCTCGCGAAGCGTCAGGCGCACCACCGCCGCGAGCAGCACGCCCGGCAGGCCCACCGCGAGGAACGCGATGCGCCAGCCGTAGAGCTCGCCCAGCCAGCCGCCGAGCAGGCTGCCGAGCGCTCCGCCGATCGGAATGCCGAGCGAGTAGATCGCAAGCGCGGTCGCGCGCCGCTCGATCGGGAACAGATCCGAGATCAGCGAGTGCGCGGGGGGGCTGCAGCCGGCCTCGCCCACGCCGACACCGATTCGCGCCAGCGCGAGCTGGCCGAGGCTGCCGGCGAGAGAGGTGAGCGCGGTCATGCCGCTCCAGATCAGGAGCGCGAGCGCGATGATCGAGCGGCGCACGCCCACGTCGGCCCAGCGCGCGATCGGGATCCCGGCGAACGTGTAGAAGAGCGCGAACGCCGGCCCGGTGAGCAGGCCGAGCTGAGAGTCCGAGAACTGCAGCTCGTCCGCGATCGGCTTGGCCAGGATGGTCAGGATCTGCCGATCGATGAAGTTCAGCACGTAGACCACGACCAGCAGCCCGAGCGCGTACGCGCGATACCCGCTGCTGACCGGTGCGTCCGGCCGATCTGGAACGACTCCACTCACGGTCCGGACTCCCTCGAGCGCGAGCCTAGGCGGAAGAGCACGCGCGTGGCAAGCGAAGGCCTGATAGGCTCGACCCGTGGCAGCCCCCGCGCCCGCACCGGAGTCGAGGCCCGCACCCGCACCCGCGCTCGAGATCGACCGAGTGACGCCCTATCTCGGCTTCCTGTTCGTGCTGCTCTCGACCGCGACGCTCTTCGACGGCTTCGACGCGGCCATGATCGGCTTCGCGGCGCCGGACGTGCGCGCCTCGCTCGGCATCGACCTGGCGCAGTGGGGCCTGATCAACGGGATCACGCGGATGGGCGTGATGGCCTCGTTCGTGTTCCTGTTCTTCGCCGACAGCGTCGGACGCCGCCGCGTGATGATGCTGACGGTGATCGGCTTCACGCTCGCCAACGGCGCTACGGCGCTGGTCACCGACAAGATCCAGTTCACGGCGCTGCAGCTCGTGGCGCGGCTCTTCCTCACCGCGGAGTACTCGCTCGCGATCATCATGATCGGCGAGGAGTTCCCGGCGCGGCTTCGCGGCCGCGCGATCGCGTTCCTGACCAGCCTGGCCACCGTCGGCGTCATGCTGATGGCGAAGATCCAGCCGTACGTCCTGGTTCCCGAGGGCGCGCCGGGAAATCCGCTGCGCGACCTGGGCCAGGGCCTGGTCTCGACCGCGCAGTCGGCGCTCGGGCTCGAGATCGACTTCGCCAGCTGGCGCGCGCTCTACGCGCTCGGACTGCTGCCGCTGCTGCTCGTGCTGGTGCTGCGGGTCGCGATGCGCGAGACGCGCCGCTTCGACGCCGAGCGCGAGCGCAAGGCGGCCGCACCCAGGCGCAGCTTCGGCGATCTCCTGCGCGAGGCCGGCCTGCCCTGGCGATCGCAGTACCGCCGCCGCTCGGCGATCGTCGCGCTGCTCTGGAACTCGGTCTTCATCGTCACCGGTCCGTCGACGGTCTTCTGGGTGATCTACGCGCGCGAGCAGCTCGGGCTCACGACTCACCAGGTCGGCGACATCATCTTCTGGGGCTACGGCGGCGGCGTCGCGGGTCACTTCGTCGCCGGCTGGCTGATCGACCGGATCGGGCGCAAGTACACCTGTGCGGGCTTCTACGTCCTCGCCGCGATCTCGATCTACCTGCTGTATCACGTGCCGTCGGTCGCGGGTCAGTACCTGTGGATGGTGATGACGGTGTTCTGCTTCGCGGCGGCGAACACCTCCACGCACGTCTACGCCTCGGAGCTGTTTCCGACCGAGATCCGCGCCACGGGCTACGGCTGGACCACGAATCTCGCGGGCCGGGTCACGGAGGTGCTGACGCCGATCTTCATCGGCCTTCTGATCGCGCCGCTCGGAATTCCGGGCGCGATCGCGGTCGTGGCCGCGGGGCCGATCGTCGGGGCGCTGCTGGTGCTGCGCTATGCCCCCGAGACCCGCGGCCTGACGCTGGAGCAGATCGCGAGCCAGCTTCACGAATCTTTACCTGCGGGACGAAAGCCGGAAAGAGCGGACACCTAGTCTCCGGGCAAAGGAGACCGTGATGACCGATTCCCCGACCCGTAGATCGCTCTGGAGGGAGATCCTGGCTGGCGCGCTGCTCTGCGCGCTCGTGCTCGGCGTCGCGCTGGCGGCAGCGCCGCCCGACGCGTTCGCCGGACACGGACGACACGACTGGGGCGGCGACCCCGAGCGCGCGCAGAAGCACGCGAGGTTCATGACCGGCTTCGTGCTCGACGAGGTCGACGCCACGCCCGAGCAGACCGAGCAGGTGACGGCGATCGTGCTCGCCTTCGTGCAGGAGGCGCAGGCGCTTCGCGAGCTGCACCAGGAGCGGCGCGAGCTGCTTCTGGCCGAGCTCTCCCGCCCGGAGATCTCGCGCGAGTCGATCCAGGCGCTTCGCGCCCAGGAGCTCGCCTCGATCGACGCGCTCTCGCAGAAACTCGCGGACGCGGTCGTCGACGCGGCCTCGATTCTCACCCCGGAGCAGCGTGCCCGGCTGGTCGAGTACGCGGAAGAGATGCACGGGCGCCACGGTCACTAGGACGCCCATCCTCGGCTAGAGTGGGCCGTGCGCGCGCGAGCGCGCGCGGCCCCGAGCCGGGAGGCGCATGGCTCCGCGAGTCCTCATGATCGACGACGACACTCAGCTCTCCGAGATGGTCGCGCAGTATCTCGGCGCGCGAGGTCTCGAGGTCGTGACCGCGCCGGATGCCGCGAGCGGCCTGGCCGAGCTCGCCCGCGATCGCTTCGACGCGCTGGTGCTCGACCTGATGCTCCCGGACCAGGACGGCTTCGACGTCTGCCGCGCCGTGCGCGCGGCAAGCGAGCTGCCGATCCTGATGCTCACCGCGCGCGGCGACGAGGACGACCGGATCGTCGGCCTCGAGCTCGGCGCGGACGACTACCTGCCCAAGCCGTTCAACCCGCGCGAGCTGCTCGCGCGGCTTCGCGCCATCCTGCGCCGGCAGCGAGCCCCGACCTCCGGCTCGGCCGCGCCGCTTCGCTTCGGCCGGCTCGAGATCGACCGCGACGCGCGAGCGGTGCGTGTGGCGGGCGAGGAGAAGCCGCTCACCAGTCACCAGTTCGCGATCCTGCTCGCGCTGGCCGAGCACCCCGGACGCGTGCTCTCGCGCGAAGCGCTCATGAGTCTGGTGCGCGGCGAGGCGCTCGAGGCCTTCGACCGCAGCATCGACGTGCACGTCTCGCGGATCCGTGCCGCGATCGAAGACGACCCGCGCCGGCCGCGCCGCATCCTCACGATTCGCGGCGCCGGCTACGTCTTCGCGCGCCGCCAGGACGAGGAGGGGTGATGCGCCGCCTCTACCTGCAGGTCTACGGGATGGTGGTCGCGATCCTGGTCGTCTTCACGCTGCTGATCGGGCTGGCGTGGAGCGTGATCGGACCGTCGCACGACGAGGGGCGACGCCTGTTCCAGGGCGTGGCGGCGGTGCTGGCGCGCGCGCTGCCCGCACCCGACGCGCCGCCCGCCGACGCGCAAGCAGCGCTCGAGCTTCTCGCGCGCGATCTCGACGCCGACATCACGCTTCGCGACGCGAACGGACGACCGATCGCCCACGTCGGCGAGCTGCTTCCCGCGCCGGATCCGAGCGAGCTCGAGCGGGGCACCATGCACCGGCAGCGCAAGACATCGTTCGCGCTGCGGCTGCCCGATGGGCGCACGATCGCCGCTTTCCGCCCGCACGAGCACGCAGGCTGGGTGGTGGGAGTCTCCGCGCTCGCCGCCGCGATCGCGCTCGGCGCGTACCCGATCACGCGCCGGATCACGCGCCGGCTCGAGCGGCTTCGCGCCCAGGTCGAGGCGCTGGGCGCCGGCGACCTGGCCGCGCGCGTCGAGGTCCGCGGCGCGGACGAGATCGCCGACCTCGCGCGCAGCTTCAACCGCGCCGCCGAGCGGATCGAGAAGCTCGTGGCCGCGCAGCGCGCGACGCTCGCGTCGGCTTCGCACGAGCTGCGCTCGCCGCTCGCGCGAATCCGCGTCGCGATCGAGCTGCTCGGCGGGGACGAGGGCGCGGAGCTTCGCGCCCGCGTCGCGCGCGACATCGCCGAGCTCGACGACCTGATCGGCGAGCTCCTGCTCGCGAGCCGACTCGAGGCGCTCGTGCCCGGTCAGGCGCTCGAGCGAAGGGAGCCGATCGACCTGCTCGGTCTGGCCGCCGAGGAGGCTTCGCACGGCGGCGGCGCGGTCGCCGGTGAAGCGGTGACGCTGGTCGGCGACCGCGCGCTCCTGCGCCGGCTCGTGCGCAACCTGCTCGAGAACGCGCGAAGGCACGCGGGCGGAGCCGAGGTCGAGCTCGAGGTCGCCAAGCTCGGCCCCGGCCGCGCGCGGATCCGCGTCTCGGATCGCGGCCCCGGCGTTCCCGAGAGCGAGCGCGAGCGGATCTTCGAGCCGTTCCACCGCCGCGCGGGCGCCGCGGAGACGCGCGACGGCGGCTTCGGTCTGGGTCTCGCGCTCGTGCGCCAGATCGCGCGCCACCACGGCGGCGAGGCGCGCTGCCGGCCCCGCGAGGGCGGCGGAACCGTGTTCGAAGTGGATCTAGGAGGTGTCACATGACGGTGTCGCTGCCCGACCATGCCAACGTGATCGCGCCGCCGCCGCTGCTTTTCCTGGGCGCGCTGCTGGCCGGATTCGCGCTGGAGATCGTCTGGCCGACGAGCTTCGTCTCGGGCCTTGCGCGGATCGCGCTCGGCAGCGCGCTGCTCGCGGCGGGAACCGCCGTCATGCGCTCGGGGTTCAGCGCCCAGCGGCGCGCGGGCACGACCATTCCGACGCACCTGCCGACCGACGCGATCGCGAGCGACGGCGCCTACGCCTGGTCGCGAAACCCGCTCTATCTGGGACTGATGCTGCTCTACTCCGGAGCGGCGGTGTTCGGCGACAGCCTCTGGGTGCTCGGCCTGCTGCTGCCGCTCTTCGCGGTGCTGCGCGTCGGCGTGGTCCGCCGCGAAGAGGCCTACCTGGAGCGCAAGTTCGGCGACGCGTACCGCGTATACCGCGCCCGCGTGCGCCGCTGGATCTGAGCGGCGCTCAGGCCTTCGTGATCGGCACGTGGCCGGGCTGCGCGCGAAGGCGCTCGAGCCACGCGCGCAGCGACGGAAAGCCCGCGAGGTCGTAGCCGCCCTCGTGCGCCACGTGCGTGTAGGCGTAGAGCGCGATGTCGGCGATCGAATAGCGGCTGGCGACGAAGAAGTCGCGCTCGCGCAGGTGGCTCTCCATCACGGCGAGCGCCGCGTAGCCGCGTTCCATCCGCTCGGCGAGCTGGTCGCGCTTCGCGTCGATCATTCCCGCGTGGTGCCAGAAGCGCACGGTCGCGATGTAGGGCTCGTGGCTGTACTGCTCGAAGAACATCCACTGCAGGACCTGCGCGCGCTCGAGCCGGCCTTCGGGCAGGAAGTCGGTTCCCTCGGCCAGGTAGAACGCGATCGCGTTCGACTCCCAGAGGTAGGTGCCGTCCTCGAGCTCGAGGCAGGGAATCCGGCCGTTGGGATTGCGGCGCAGGAACTCCGCCGTGCGCGTCTCGCCCTTCAGGATGTCGAGCTCGACGCGTTCGAACGCGACACCGAGCTGCGTGAGCAGCAGCCGCACCTTGTAGCCGTTTCCGGACTCGAGATAGTCGTATAGGCGGAGCACCGGACTCAGCGCCCCTTCTCGGAGCTCTCTTCGACCTCGAGCTCCGCGGCGGACGCGGCCGCCCACTCGGCCATCGCCGGCAGGCGGCGCAGCGATTCGACGTACGCGGCCTCGGCCGGGCCGAGCGCGACGCCGTAGGTCGCGAAGCGGAAGGCGACCGGCGCGTACATCGCGTCGGCGATCGAGAAGTCGCCGAACAGGAACGGCCCGTGCGAAGCGGACCGCGCGCGGCAGTCGCGCCAGATCTCGCGCACGCGCGCGAGGTCGCGCTCGAGATCGGGCGTGGACGGCACGCGCCGCCCGGACGCGCGCACGTTCATCGGCATCTGCGCGCGGAGCGCCGGGAAGCCCGAGTGCATCTCCGCCGAGATCGAGCGCGCGAGCGCCCGCTCCGCGGCCGCGCGCGGCCAGGCGCGGATCTCGGGAAACGTCTCGGCCAGGTACTCGCAGATCGCGAGCGAGTCCCAGACCGTGAGCGCGCCGTGGCGGAGCGCCGGCACCTTCCCCGCGGGCGAGTACGCGCGCACGCGCTCGGCGAAGTCGCTCGACCCGAACGCGACGCGAACCTCCTCGAACTCGAGTCCGGTCTGCGCGAGCAGCAGCCAGGGCCGAAGCGACCACGAGGAGTAGTTCTTGTTCCCGATCAGGAGCGAGAGCGCGGGCATGTGGGTCCTTCAGCTCGCAAGCAGGCGCTCGGGCGTGAGCACCCAGGTTTGCATGTTCTCGCGCGCGAGCGTCGCGCCGGGCTCGAGGCCCGAGACAAGGTCGCCGAGCTCGGCGTGCGTGGTGGCGGAGATCAGCACTCCGCCGACGGGC
>VGRW01000065.1 GCA_016875225.1 Deltaproteobacteria bacterium | reverse complement strand
GGGGCGTCGCTCGCGCTGTTTCCGCTCTTCGCGCTCTGCGACCGCTTCGACGCCGCGGGGATCTCGATCCCGCGCCACCCCCAGGTTCGCGGCCCCGCGATCTTCCTGTACGACTCGCACCCGGGCGGGATCGGGATCGCGCGCGCGATCTTTCCGCGCGTGGAGGAGCTGATCTCGCTGGCCGGGCAGATCGCCTCCGAGTGCCCCTGCGTCGACGGCTGCCCCTCGTGCATCCACTCGCCGCGCTGCGGCGCGGGGAACCGGCCGCTCGACAAGACCGCGGTGATCCGCACCGTCGACCTCGCGCTCGCGCGCGAGACGCTGGCGGCGGGCGCGGTCGAGCTCGAGGAGCCCGACCTCGAGCCGCCGGACTCGCTCGAGCTCGCGCCCCCACCGCGGCTTGCGCCGCTGATCTTCGACGTCGAGACGCAGCGCTCCGCGGCGGAGGTCGGCGGCTGGGGCAACACGCACCTGATGCGGCTCGCGCTCGCGGTGGTCTTCGACGCCGCGACCGGCGAGTTCGAGACCTACACCGAGGAGCGTGCCGAGGCGCTGATCGAGCGGCTCTTTCGCGCGCCGGCGGTGGTCGGATTCAACAGCCGCCGCTTCGACTACGGGGTGCTGCGCGCCTACACGACGCGCGATCTGTCGCAGCTTGCGACCTTCGACCTGCTCGAGGAGATCCACCGCAAGCTCGGCTACCGGCTCTCGCTCGACCACCTCGCCATGCACACGCTCGGGCGCGGCAAGAGCGGCGACGGGATGCAGTCCCTGGTCTGGTGGAAGGAGGGCCGGATCGATCTGATCGAGGCGTACTGCCGCAAGGACGTCGAGCTCGTGCGCGATCTGCTCGAGTTCGCAGCGCGCGAGGGCCACGTGCTCTTCGAGCGCAAGAGCGGCGAGCGCGTGAAGCTGCCGGTCGAGTGGGACGAGGCGACGATCCTGTCGCGGGCGAGCGCCGAGTCGCCCCGCTAGCCTCCCGTCCGCTGTGCTCCGGTTGGAAGACGCCTCCAAGTCGTTTGGCGGACGCGCGCTCTTCGAAGGGGCGTCGCTGCACGTCCGCCCCGACGACCGCGTGGGGCTGGTCGGTCGCAACGGCGCGGGCAAGACCACGCTTCTGCGCATGCTCGCCGGGCTCGACGCGCCCGACACCGGAACGCGGGTGCTGCGCCGCGGCGCGCGCGTCGGCTATCTGCGCCAGGAGGTGAGCGCGGTCTCGGACCGCACCGTCCTCGCCGAGGCGGAGACCGCCCTCGAGCCGCTGCGCGCGCTCGAGCGACGCATGCGCGAGATGGAGGAGGAGATCGCGCGCGACCACGAGCACGTTCCCGACGAGCTCGCCTCGCGCTACGACGAGCTGCGCCACGAGTTCGAGCGCGCCGGCGGCTTCTCCGCCGACGCCGAGCTTCGCGCGACGCTGGTCGGGCTCGGGCTGGGACCCGAGAAGTGGGAGCAGCCGCTCGCCAAGCTTTCGGGCGGCTGGCTGATGCGCGTCGAGCTCGCCAAGCTTCTGATCGCGCGGCCCGAGATCCTGCTCCTCGACGAGCCCACCAACCACCTCGACCTGCCCTCGATCCGCTGGTTCGAGGGAATGCTCGCCGCCTATCCGGGGTCGGTCGTCGTCGTCTCGCACGACCGGGTCTTCCTGGACCGGCACTGCAATCGGATCGCGGAGCTCTCCGCGCCGCGACTCACCTCGTACCGCGGCAACTACTCCGCCTACGTGGAGCAGCGCGCGCTGCGGCTCGACGAGGCCGAGGCGCGCCGGCGCAACCTCGAGCGCGAGATCGCCGAGAAGGAGCGCTTCGTCACGCGCTTCAAGGCGAAGGCCAGCAAGGCCAGCCAGGCGCAGAGCCGCGTGAAGCAGATCGAGAAGCTTCGCGCCGAGCGCGAGCTGCTGCCGAGCGAGGCGCAGGAGCGCAGCATGCGCGTGCGCTTCAAGACCTCGCTGCGCTCCGGCGAGACCGTGCTGCGGCTGGAGCGCGCGGCGAAGGCGTACGGCGACAAGGTCGTGTACCGCGCGCTCGACTTCGAGCTGCGCCGCGGCGAGCGCGTGGCGCTCGTCGGACCCAACGGCGCGGGCAAGTCGACGCTGCTCCGGCTGGCGGCCGGCGCGTTTCCGCCGGATGCCGGCGCGCGCGAGCTCGGACACAACGTGCGCGCGGGCTTCTACGCGCAGCACCAGGTCGACGCGCTGGATCCGCGCCGCACCGTGCTCGCGGAGCTCGAATCGGACGCCGCGATCGACGACGTCCCGCGCCTGCGCGGGATCCTCGGCGCGTTCCTGTTCTCGGGCGACGACGTCGACAAGCGCGTCTCCGTGCTCTCGGGCGGCGAGAAGGCGCGGCTCGCCCTGGCCAAGCTCCTGCTCGCGAGCGCGAACTTCCTGGTGCTCGACGAGCCCACCAATCACCTCGACATGGAGGCCCGCGACGTGCTCACCGCGGCGCTGGCCGGCTACGAGGGGACGCTGCTCTTCGTGAGCCACGACCGCCGCTTCATCAACGCCCTCGCGACCCGCGTGGTCGAGGTCACGCCGGGCGAGACGGAGGCCTGCGTCCGCGCGTTCCTGGGCAACTACGATTTCTACGAGTCGACGCTGGCGCGCGAGGCCGCCGAGCGCGCGCCGAAGCCGGCCGCGAAGGCGAAGCCGGCGCCGACCGCGAAGCCCGCCGTGGATCGCAGCCGCGAGAAGCGCCAGCGCAAGCTCCGCGAGCAGAGCGCGGCGCTCGAGCAGAAGATCGAGGCGTCCGAGACGGAGCTGCGACGGCTGGACTGGTTGGCCTCCGAGCCGTCCACCGCCCGCGACGGAGAGCGAATGCGAACGCTCGCGCTCGAGCGCCGGACCCTGAGCGAGGCGATCGCCGCGCTCTACGCCGAGTGGGAGACCGTGACGCGCCAGCTCGACGACTGAAGTCCGCTTGGCAGCGTCCCGGGGCCTCCGCTAGGATCGCGCCCGTTCCGGGTCGATGCGACCACCGCGCCCAGGTGGTGAAATTGGTAGACACGCGAGGTTCAGGGCCTCGTGTCCGCAAGGACGTGCTGGTTCGAGTCCAGTCCTGGGCATCTTTGGTCTGACCTTGTCGACTACCCTCGGCTTCGCCTCGCTGCGCGCGCCGCTGCGCGGCGCTTGCGGGCCGGACCGCGGGCGGCCGCGGATCCGGCCCTTCGCTTCGTTCGGCGACGGCGGAGCGCGCGGCCGCCCGCGCGCGGAGCCGCAAGCGCCGCAGGCGCGCGCAGCGAGGCGAAGCCGAGCGTAGTCAATCGGTCAGAGGCGTCTGTCCAGCTCCACGGCGTAGCGCAGGTCGGAGAGGAACTCGGGAATCGCGGCGCTCACGCGGTGCCAGTTCGGGATCAGCGGCGAGCGCATCGGGTCGCGCACGAAGGCGAGCCCGGCGGCGCGCAGACCCGCGGTGAAGGTCTCGACGACGAGCTCCTCCGCGTGCGGATCGAAGTGCAGCCCGTTGATGCGCGAGTCGTCGGAGTAGGCGCTGATCGTGTCCTGCGCCTGGCGGAGGTACGCGGAGCAGAGCGTGTTGAGGAACCCGGCGTCGAACTGCACGCCGACGCTCGCGAGGTTCCGGAACAGCGATGTCGCGATGTCGATCACCATCCGGTGCAGCCCGCGCGTCGGATCGAGCGGCGAGAGCTCCTGGTGCTTGTGGTCGTAGTTGTCGCAGAGCTCCACCTGGCAGATCCGCTGCGACGACGCGTTGCGGAACACCTCGGCGAGCAGGCCGACCTCGAGACCCCAATCGCTCGGGATCCGGACCTGGCGCGCGAGCGTGGTCTTCATCGAGAACTCGCCTGCGAGCGGGTAGCGGAAGCCGTGCACGAACTCGATCAGCGGCAGCTCGCGGCCCAGCGTGCGCTTCAAGGAAAGGATCAGAGGTGTGACGAAGAGCCGCGTCACGCGGCCGTGCAGGCGATCGGTGGCGCGGCCGTAGTAGCCCTTGCAGTAGTCGTAATCGAGGTGCGGGCTCAGCACCGGGTAGCAGAGCCGCGCCAGGAACTCGCGGTCGTAGGTCAGCACGTCGCAGTCGTGGAACGCCAGCGCGTCGACGTCGCCGAGCGCGAGCGCCGCCCCCGCGCCGAGCCAGACCGCGCGCCCCTTTCCGTCGGGGCCGGGCTCGAGACCGCTCGCGCGCTGCCGCTCGAGCAGCTCGCCCACGGTCGGACCGCTGCCCCAGACGCAGACCACCTCGGGCAGCGGGCGGAAGAACTCGCGCACGCGCTTGAACTCCTCGGCCTGCGTGGTGCCCGAGACCGAGACGATGATCCGGTGCAGGTAGGAGACCTCGCGCAGAACCTCGAGGATGCCGCGCAAGCCCGAGCCGTCGATCTCCGTGTGCAGGCACGGCAGCACCAGCGCCATCGGCCGCTCGCGCGCGTAGTGCTTGAGCTCGGCCTCGATCCGGCCGAGCGACGAAGCGCCCAGGCGGTGCAGGGTCGTGATGACGCCGTTCTGGTAGAAGTCGCTCATTCCGGGGGCCCGAGCTTAGCTGCAAAGCCCCCCGAATGGGAACCTAGACCTCGTAGGCCTCCGGCAGGCTCGCGGACAGGAAGCGCAGCGTGTCGGGGTCGACCTCGGTGAAGCTCAGCGCGACCTCCTGCGTGAAGCCGTCGAGCTCGGTCACGCGCACCAGTCGTCCGACGACGGAGACGGTTCGCTCGCCGATCGTCAGCAGCACGCGGAGCACCTCGCCGAGCTCGACCTCGAGACCGACGCACCGGAAGCGGATGCCGCCGATCGAGACGTCGAGCGCGTGGGCCAGCGCCCCGCGCGAATCCACCCGGGAGATCGCGACCAGCGACTCGGTGTGGACGCGCGGATACTTGCGGCGGTCGAACGTGTTGTCTTTGTCCAACGGGCCCTCTCGCCTACCGTTTCGGACGGCAGGCGGGGGCTCCTGAAGCCGCAGTTGCCGGTCGCCGTGCGAAGCAGGACGAGCGCCTGTCAGAAGAGTCGCAGCTGGCGCCCCTCGGTGCCCGGTGTCAGGCGCTCCAGCCCCGCGACCGCGAGACGCAGTCGGCGGATCGCTCGCGCACCTGCGTGGGTGCGCGCGAGCAGGGCCACGGCCGCGTCCGCGAGCTCGCGCGGCTCCCCGGTCGGCCCGTCGAGCGCCAGCGTCCGCGAGGCGCGAGTGCCGTCCAGGTACGAGACGACCAGCGTGACCGAGCCGGCCGCGCGTCGCTCCCGCGCCAACGTCGCGGCCAGGCGCTCGGCGAGCTGCGCGAGCGATTCGGAGATCGCGCGCAGGTCGGTGCTCGGGCCGAGAAGCGTCTGCTCCTGGCTGAGCGTGCGCGAGCGCGGCTTGGGCGCGAGCCGGCCGCGATCCGCTCCGCGCGCGTATTCCAGGATCGCCGCCGCGCGCGCGCCGGTGAGCTCGGCGAGCCGGGCGGGATCGAGCGCGCGCAGCTCGGCGATCGTGCGCACCCCGTGCTCCGCGAGCCTCTGCGCGGTCGCGGGACCGAGCCCCCAGATCTCGTCCACCGGGAACGGGCCGAGGAAGTCCTCGACCTCCGCCTCGTTCACGCGCCGGATTCCGCCCGGTCCGGCGTGCCGCGCGGCCAGCACCGCGACGAATCGCGTCGGCGCGATTCCTGCCACGGCGGGAAGTCCGAACTCCGCTTGCAGGCGCACGCAGAGCTCCGCGGCGTGGGCGAGACCATCCGCGGGGGAAGCGAGCTCGAGGAATGTTCCGTCGAGCCCGAGCTCCTCGAGCCGTTCGCAGTCCGCGCGCAGAAGCTCGCGAAGCTCCGCGACGCGCTCCCGGTAGTGTTTGAGGCGCGTCCGGCGCAGGATCGCGTCACGACAGAGCTCGAGCGCGCGGCGCATCTCCATGCCCTCTTCCACGCCGCGCGCACGCGCCTCGCGGCTCGCGCCAGTCACGCTGCCGCGCTTGGCGGGATCTCCGCCGACGATCACGGGGCGGCCGCGCAGCGCTGGATCGTCCGCCTGTTCGACGGCCGCGTACAGCCCTGGCACGAGGATGAAGACGATCATGGCTCTGCGGGATGCAGCTCCCAGGTTCCCTTCTGGTGGTAGGAGACGTCGCTCGCGTGCATCCAGAGCGGTCGCGGGCGCCCCCCGAGCCAATCGTCGAGCGCGTCCGCGTAGTGCGCCGAGCCGGGGTGTCCCGACTGGCCGCCCGCGAGGCCGAAGAGCGCGTGGTCCGGATCGCCGAGATCGACCGCGTAGCGGAACGCCGGGCCGAGTGCGACGGACGGATCGCCGAGCCCTGCGCTGAACATCGTCCAGGCCGAGTCGGGATCGCCCGGCGCGGCGAACGCCGCGGACCCCAGACGCCGCCCCACCCAGCCCAGCGTGCCCGAGCCGAGCCGCTCGAACGCGTGCTCGAGGCGGACCTCGTGCACCGCTCCCCAGCTCCAACGCTTCGGAT
Organism: Deltaproteobacteria bacterium; assembly: GCA_016875225.1. Lineage (NCBI taxonomy): Bacteria > Pseudomonadati > Myxococcota > Myxococcia > Deltaproteobacteria bacterium. The sequence goes on along the minus strand of VGRW01000065.1, from coordinate 13,700 downwards.
TGGCCGACACGCGCGTGCGCATGAAGCTCCAGGTCTCGTCGAGCGCGGTGTCGATCGAGCTCGCCAGCTTCTCCCGACCCACGCGATCGAGCGCGCGCGCGAGCGCGACTCCAGGCGCGGGTTCGGCTTGCGCAAGCAGCGCCCGCGATCCCTTCGAGAGCGAGAGCCCTTCGAGAAGCTTGCCCGCCAGCCGCTGCCGGAACACGTGGTACAGCGAAGCTCCGACCGAGTCGGTCGCGGTCGAGCCGTCCCACTCGAGCAGAAGCGTGCGAACCCGCTGCGCGGCCGACGACGCTGGCGCCGCGTGCTCGAGCAGGAGCTTCACCGTGGCGGGGCCGCGACGCGAGACGGTGTCGCGCTGGATCGCGACCAGACCCTCGACGTCGAGCGCTCCCGGTCGGGCGAGCAGCTCGCGCACGCGCTCCGCGGCGCCCTGATTGCTCCAGAGCCAGGTGATCGGCGTCCGGAAGCTCGCGGCCTCGGGATGCGGAGAGACCACCTGCACGGGCAGACTCGCGCCGTAGCTCGAAGGCAGCGAGTCGAAGTCCGCCGTGCCGCGCCAGTCGTAGTACCGCGACGCGCCCGCGAGCGGGAGCAGACCGGTCTCGATCGCGCGGAGCGGCAGGTCCCCAGCGACCTGCGTGCCGGTCGCGCCACTCGCGTCGGCGTACAGGAACGTCGCCGCGGGAGCGCGCAGCTCGCGCAGCGCGGCGCGGAAGCAGCCCCAGTCGCCGCAGCGCTGCAGCCGGTAGAGCGCCTCGGCGCCGCTCCGCTCCGCCTGGCCGGTCCAGCGCAGCGCGAGCGAGTTCGCGCGCGGGGGGTCGGGAAACACGCTGCGCAGCAGCGGGCCGTGCTCGGTGACGACGATCGAGATCGGCTCCGGCGCCCGCCCTCTCACGGCGATCCGCTGGCTCTCGACCCGCGCCGACTGCCAGCGTCCCGCGCGCTCGTAGCGGGTCGGGTCGTTCGGGTCCAGCGCCTCCTCGAACAGATCCGACACCGAGGCGTGTAGAGCGACCTGCCCCCAGGCGATCTGTCGGTTCGTGCCGGTGAAGAAGATCGGCAGTCCCGGCCAGGTCGCGCCCGAGAGCTCGAAGCGTCCCGCGCGAAGGTGCGCCAGGTAGAAGACGGGGGGCGAGGAGAAGCCGACGTGCGGATCGTTGGCGAGCAGCGGCTTGCCACTTCGCGAGCGCGCGGCCGGCACCAGAACCCCCAGGCTTCCCGAGGCGCCGCCCAGCCCGCTCGTCCGCGCCAATGCGTCGGACACGCGGCCCAGCGAGAGCAGGCCCGCGAACGGATCGTGCGAGCCGTCGCTCGGCCGCACCGGGAAGAAGTCGCGCGAGGGCACGCCGCCGATCTCGGCGACCAGGCGGTCGAGAAGCAGGCTCGCGGAGATCGATCGGCCCAGATTCCAGGCGCGGAGCCGCAAGATCGCGAGCGAGTCCTCGGGCGTCCACGGCTCCGGCTCGATCTCGAGCCAGCGCAGCTCGAACGGGCGCGTGGCGTGATTCGCCGCGATCTCGGCCAGCCACGCGTTCACCCCGGCCGCGTAGGCCTCCAGACCCGCGCGCGCCTCGCGGCCGAGCTGGGGCCGCTCCCGGGCCGCGGCCGCGGAGAAGCCGAGCGTTCGCGCCAGGCGATCCTGAGCGAGCGCGCCCTCGCCGAAGAGCTCCGCGAGCCGACCGTGCGCGCTGCGCCGCGCGAGCTCCATCTGCCAGAGCCGGTCCTGCGCGTGCGCGAAGCCGAGCGCGAAGCAGGCGTCGGCGAGCGTCTCGGCCTCGACGTGGGGCACCCCGAACGGATCGCGCACGACGCGGGCGTTCGCGTCGAGCCCGCGCACCGAGAGCGCGCCGCGAGCCGGCGGGCCGGGATCGCGACCGACCAGCAACAGCACCGCGACGAGCCCCACCGTCGCGACCAGAAGCGCGACCCCCGCGACGAGCACGGCTCCGTTCAGGATTCGCCTCACGGGCGCTCCGGGCCCCTGGAGCCCTCGAGCACGATCTGCGCGAACGCGTGCGTGCGCGTGTAGGACGCACCGACCCAGGCGCGCGAGAGACCGCGCTGGTTTGCGATCTCGAGCGCGCGACCGAGAATCGCGACCTCGAGTCCGTGCGCGGTCTCGCGCGTCTCGAAGTCCCGCCACGCCACACCGCGCCGCCAGCCGGTACCGATCGCCTTCATCCCCGCCTCCTTGACGGCAAAGCGCAGCGCGAAATGTGCGGCCGAGCGCACGCGGCGGGCGCAGTCTTCGATCTCGCGCTCGGTGAACACGCGCGTTCGCAGACGCTCTCCGCGCCGGACGAGCGCGCGCTCGACGCGCGCGATTTCGACCACGTCGATGCCGCCTCCGATGATCACGCAGGACCTTGCGCAAACCGGGACATCCGCGCGTAAGCTAGCGGATTCACTTCGATTGACGCTGTCGGGAGCCGCCGTTATTCTGCGCGCCGGTCGAGCGGAGGAGGACGAGATGGCAGCGCGTGCGCGGGTGGGCATCAACGGGTTCGGACGCATCGGACGCTGCGCGCTGCGCGCGGGTCTCGCGGAGTCGGCGCTGGAGTTCGTGGCGGTGAACGACCTCACCGACGCCAAGACGCTCGGCCACCTGCTGAAGTACGACTCCGTGCACGGTCGGCTCGGCGAGCGCGTCGAGGTCGCCGACAAGTCGATCCGGATCGGCGATCGCGAGCTCAAAGTGATCGCCGAACGCGATCCCGCGAAGCTGCCGTGGAAGGAGCTCGGCGTCGACATCGTGATCGAGTCGACGGGGCTCTTCACCAAGCGCGCCGACGCCGCGAAGCATCTTTCCGCCGGGGCGAAGAAGGTGATCATCAGCGCACCCGCGACCGAGCCCGACGTCACGATCGCGCTGGGCGTGAACGAGCAGGTCTACCAGCCCGGCGCCCACCACGTGATCTCGAACGCGTCGTGCACCACGAACTGCCTCGCGCCGGTGGCGAAGATCCTGCACCAGGAGTTCGGCGTCCGGCGCGGCTGGATGACGACGATCCACGCGTACACCAACGACCAGCAGATCCTCGACCTGCCCCACTCCGATCTGCGCCGCGCGCGCGCGGCGGCGGTCTCGATGATCCCGACCTCGACCGGCGCGGCCAAGGCGGTGGGACTCGTTCTGCCAGAGCTCGCCGGCAAGCTCGACGGCATCTCGATCCGCGTCCCGACGCCCGACGTCTCGGTCGTGGACCTGGTCGCCGAGCTCGATCGCACCGCCAGCGTCGAGCAGATCAACGAGGCGTTCAAGAAGGCGGCCGAGGGCCCCATGAAAGGGATCCTGGCGATTTCGTACGAGCCGCTGGTCTCGATCGACTTCCTGGACGATCCGCACTCGGCGATCGTCGACGCGCAGAACACCAAGGTCCTCGGCGGAAACCTGGTGAAGGTGCTCGCCTGGTACGACAACGAGTGGGGCTACGCGAGGCGCGTCGTCGACCTCGCGCGCATGGTCGCCGCGAAGCTGTGAGCGCCGGGATCCGCCTGCCCTCGGTCGCGGATCTCGAGCTCCGCGGCAAGCGGGTCTTCATCCGCGCGGACCTGAACGTGCCGCTCGCCGGCGGCCAGGTCGCCGACGCGTCGCGAATCGACGCCTCGCGCGAGACGCTCGACTTCGTGCGCTCGCGCGGCGGGCGCGTCGTGCTCGCCTCGCACCTGGGCCGGCCCAAGGCCGCGCCCGAAGCGAAGTACTCGCTAGCGCCGGTCGCCCGCCACATGGGTCTGCCGCTCGCCTCGGACTGCGTCGGCGCGGAGGTCGAGGAACGCGTCGCGCGGCTCCGCGACGGCGACGCGATCCTGCTCGAGAACCTGCGCTTCCACGCCGGCGAGGAGAAGAACGACCCGGCCTTCGTCGCCAAGCTCGCACGGCTCTGCGACGTGTACGTGAACGACGCCTTCGGGACCGCTCACCGCGCGCACGCCTCGACCGAGGGGCTCGCGCACGCGTGCAGCCAGTCGGCGGCCGGGTTCCTGCTGCTTCGCGAGGTCGAGGCGCTCTCGCGCGTGCGCGATCAGCCCGAGCATCCGTACGTGTGCATCCTCGGCGGCGCGAAGGTCTCCGACAAGCTGCGCGTGCTCGAACAGCTCGCTCGTCGCGCGGACTCGATCGCGATCGGCGGCGCGATGGCCTACACGTTCCTGCTCGCGCGCGATGAGCCGATCGGACGCTCGCTGGTCGAGCGCGACCTGATCGAGACCGCAAGCAAGCTGCTCTCCGGAAGCACGGAGATCCTTCTGCCCGTGGACCACGTCGTGGCTTCGAGCATCGACGACACCGCGGGCGCGCGAACGGTGGACCGCATCCCCGACGACGCGATGGCGCTCGACATCGGGCCGCGCTCGCGCGAGGCAATCGCGAAGCGCCTCGCTTCGGCGAAGACCGTGTTCTGGAACGGGCCGCTCGGCCTGTTCGAGAAGCCGCCGTTCGACGCGGGCACGCGCGCCGTCGCGGAGCTGCTCGCGCGAAGCCCCGCCTATACCGTCGTGGGCGGCGGAGACTCGCTCGCCGCGGTGGCCGCGGCCGGTGTCGGCGCGCGGATCTCGCACCTCTCGACCGGAGGCGGCGCATCGCTCGAGTTCCTCGAGGGGAGCGCGCTCCCCGGTGTCGAGGCGCTCCGGAGGCACGCTTGAGAACCCCGTTCATCGCCGCGAACTGGAAGATGCACAAGACGATCGCCGAGTCGGTGGAGTTCGCGCGCGCGTTCGCGCCGCTCGTGCGCAGCGTGACCGACGTCGAGGTCGCGATCGCCCCGCCCTTCACCGCGCTCGCCGCGCTTCGCGACACGCTGGCCGAGAGCCGCGTCGCGCTCGCGGGCCAGAACGCGCACTTCGAGGCCAAGGGCGCTTTCACCGGCGAGATCTCGATTGCCATGCTCGCCGACGTCGGCTGCCGCTACGTGATCCTGGGCCACTCCGAACGCCGCGCGATCTTCGGCGAGACGGACGCGTTCGTCGCCAAGAAGCTCCGCGCGGTGCAGGCCGCCGGCCTGCGCCCGATCCTCTGCGTGGGCGAGTCGTTGGCCGAGCGAGAGTCCGGCCGCACCCTCGACGTTCTCCGCGCGCAGCTCGAGGGGTCGCTCGCCGAGGCCGACCCGGGGCTCGCGTCCGAGCTCGTGGTCGCCTACGAGCCGGTCTGGGCGATCGGCACGGGAAAGACCGCCACGCCCGAACTCGCGCAGCAGGCGCACGCCTTCGTCCGGGCGCGGCTCGCGGACCGCTTCGGCGCCGCGGCCGCGAGCGTGCGAATCCAGTACGGGGGCTCGGTGAAGCCCGACAACGCCGCCGAGCTGCTGTCCCAGCCGGACATCGACGGGGCGCTGGTCGGGGGCGCGAGCCTTGACCCGCAGAGCTTCTCTGCCATCATCCGCTTCCGCGAGCGCGGCACGGGAGTCTCCGGGTGACGATTCTTCTCTCGATCGTCTACATCGCCGTCTGCCTGTTCCTGATCATCGTGGTGCTTCTGCAGCACGGTAAGGGAGCAGACATCGGCGTATCGCTCGGCGCCGGCTCCAGCCAGACGGTCTTCGGAGCGCGCGGTGCAGGAAACTTCCTGACAAAGCTCACGACCGTGTCCGCGGTGCTCTTCATGGTGCTCGCCTTCGTGCTGGCACGCTTTGCCGCCGACACCAGCGCGGACGACCTGCTCGATGCCCCCGCGATCGAAGCGCCGGTCGCGCCCGAGACCGCGCCCGAGGCCGAATCGACCGCCCCGCCGAGCGAGCCGGGCGGCGCGCCGTCGGGCTTCGAGTCGATCGAGGTCCCCGCGTCACCGCCCGCCCCGGCGCCCGAGCCGGCGGCGCCCGAGGCGCCCGCCAAGCCTCCGAGTTGAAAGCGCGCCCGCGCGCTCCTATAAACGCGCAAGTGCTCCACCTGCCCAGGTGGTGAAATTGGTAGACACGCCAGGTTGAGGGCCTGGTCCCAGCAATGGGGTGCTGGTTCGAGTCCAGTCCTGGGCACCATCGGAATCGCTGCCGTCTCGGTCACTTGCGAGATCGCCGCCGAACGGCCCGTCGTCGTCGAAGTCGTAGCTGTGGGGCCCTGGGGGGACTCGACGAGCCGCGCGAGTAGATCCGCGGGTACTTCGCCCGCCTCGAGTTGCAGCGGCTCGCGGTACTCGCTGCCCCCCCCACCATCTCGCGTAGTGCCGCGCGGTGACGCCAATGTCGGCGTGCCCGAGCTGCTGCGCGATGTAGCCGAGCTGCAGAGAGAGATTCGCCGCGAAGTGCGCGAGCTAACCGTGCCAGCGCCGCCCCGCAAGCGAACGAGGAAGAAGCGATGAACCGGCATGCGAACGGAGGATAGGACAAACAAGCGCGATCCTAGCCCGGAGTTCCGGCAAGAGGCGTTCTGTAACATCCGTCGCCAGCGCGGAATCGGGCGCCCGAAGCGATGATCGGGCCTCTGAGCGGCATCTCTCCGATCTGCGTGCCGACCGCGAGCACCACGTCGGCCGTGCGCATCGCCTGGGCGCCGCCGGGGAAGTTCAGGTTGACGGCTTGCGCGTGGTCCTCCGCGACGACGCCGCGCGCTGCCGGTGTGCCCGTCACCAGCGCGCCCGCCCGCTCGGCGAGGGCGGCGAGCTCGGCGCTCGCGCCGGCGCGCTGCACGCCCTGCCCGGCGAGGATCAACGTGCGGCGCGCCTTGCCGAGCAGGTCGGCGGCGCGCGCCACGGCGTCGGGGTCGGGCGCCGCTGGCGGCGTGCGGTAGCGCTCGGGCAACGGGGTACCGACCGCTTCCTCCGCGACGCGCTGGCGCAGAATCTCGTCCGCGATCTCGAGGTAGACCGGCCCCGGCCGTCCGGTGAGCGCGCAGCGGAACGCCTCGCGCACGTACTCGGGGATGCGCCGCGCGTTCGGAACCTGACCAGCGAACTTCGTCACCGGACGGAACACCTCGATCTGCGGCGTGTACTGGAAGCGCCCGCGGCGGATCGCGAGGTGCGCGCGGTGGGTGCGCTGCGTCGCCACCACCACGACCGGCACACCCTCGATCCAGGCCGTGATGACGCCCGGAACGAGGTTCGCGACACCCGGGCCCATACCCGCCATGGCGACGGCCACTCCACCGGTCACCCGCGCCCAGCCGTCCGCCATGTGCACGTTCGCGCTCTCGTGGCGCCCGCCGACGATGCGCATTCCGGCCGCCGCCGCACTGCGGACCACCGGTGTGTAGGAGACGTCGGCGATGGCGAAGAGCACCTCGACCCCCTCGGCGCGGAGCCCGCGCACCAGGACCTCGCCGCCGTCGATCTCACCCATGGTGATTCCCCCTTCACCCGCGCGCGAACTCGCGCAGCACGCGCCCCGGACGTTCGCCCGTGTGTGCACCGCGCTCGGTGACCACGCGGCCGTTCACCAGCGTCGCGGCGTAGCCCTCCGACCGCACGCGCAGCCTCCCCTTCCCGTCCGGGAAGTCGCGTACGTACTCCGGGTAGCCGAAGCGCAGCCCCGCCGGGTCGAGCACGTTCACGTCGGCGTACGCGCCGGGCACGAGCGTGCCGCGGTCGACGAGCCCGAGGACCGCGGCGGGACGCGCGCTCAGCCGGTGGATCGCATCTTGGAGGGCCACGCTCCCGCGCTCGCGGCACCAGTACGCGAGGTAGTGCGTCTGCGCGTCGGCGTCGCAGATCTGCCCCGCGTGCGCGCCGGCGTCGCTGAGCCCCGGACAGACGCCGTCGAGCTGCAGGTACTCGGCGAGCGCCGGCGTGTTGCGGTTGTAGAACCACGCGTTGAACAGCTCGCGGCCTTCGCTGGCGAGCAGCCGGTCGACGAGCACCTCGACCGGGTGCACACCCGCGTCCGCCGCCAGCGCCGCGACCGAGCGCCCGTGCTCGATGCCGTAGTCGGGCGTGTCGCCGTTGCCGAGCGGGTAGACGTGTTGCGGGTCGAACCAGAGCCCCTTGCGCTGCCCCTCGGCGATCAGCTCGGCACGCGTCGCGGCGTCCCGCAGCGCCGCGAGACGCTCCGCCATCGTCGGCAGCGCCAGCAGCCGCGCCCAGTGCCGGCCCGCGACCGGCGACACCTGCGCGAGCCCGATCAGCATGCCGCTCGGCCGCGTCATCGCGATCGACGTGATGCGTCCGAACCGCGCGCGCGTGTCCTCGAGGAAGCGGCCGAAGAAGTCGAGCGCGGCCCGGTCGCCGCTCGTGGCCGGCGCGTTGCCGACGCCGCCCGAGTACAGCACGTCGCCGCAGCGCTCCGCCATGGCGTGCAGCAGACGGATCTCGTGCTCGAACTTGGTGTCGAAGTCGAGCACCGCCTGGAAGGGCCCGCCGCCCGCGTCGTTCATGCCGTCGGCGATCGCCAGGTACTCCTCGATCGGCGAGAACGTGCCCGGCACCTTGCGCCCGTCGGGCACGACGTGGCCGAGCAGCCGCGACGTCGAGTACCCGACGGCCCCGCCCGCGATCGACTCGGCCGCGATCTCGCGCATGCGCGCCATCTCGGCCGCGGTCGGCGCCTCGTCGGTGAGCGCGCGCTCGCGCATCACCTGCCAGCGCACCGCGCAGTGACCGACGAGGCCGACCACGTTGAGCGCCGGCGCCAGGCGCTGCACCGAGTCGAGGTACTGGGGGAAGGTCTCCCAGTCCCACGGCAGGCCTTCGAGAATGGCCTTGCGCGGGATGTCCTCGACGCTCTCCATCATCGACGCGAGGTACTCGCGGTCGCCCGGCAGGACCGGCGCGAACGTCACACCGCAGTTGCCCGTCACCACCGTCGTGACGCCGTGCCACGAGCTCGACGTCATGAAGGGGTCCCACGCCACCTGCGCGTCGAGGTGGGTGTGCAGGTCGACGAAGCCGGGCGTGACGACGAGCCCGGTCGCGTCGATCTCGCGCGCCGCGCTCCCGCCCGCGAGGTCCCCGATCGCCGAGATCCGATCGCCGTCGATCGCGACGTCGGCGCGGCGTCCGGGCGCACCGGTGCCGTCGATCACGGTTCCGTGGCGAATGATCAGGTCGTGCGGCACGCGTGTCCCTCCCTCGTTCGTCCTACTCGTCCAAGAAGATCGGGAACTCGTTGCTCGTCAAGCCGCCGACGTTCACGACCTGCAGGAGGTGCATCCCGGGCGTCGCGGTCCCGTCGAGGTCGATGCGGATCTCGACCCGCTCGTCGTCGCATCGGGGCAGCCGTCCGCCGCCAGCGCAGCCGACCGTTCCGTGGACGCGGCGTCCGTCGACGAGCACGCACGCGCCCGGCGCGACGTGCCGCCCGAACAGCTCCATCGGGTTCTCCGCCGGCAGGTGCGGCAAGCGGTGGAGGACCGCCCGGCCGGGCTGCGGCTCGGACCAGAGCAGCGGCTGCGGGTGCTCGAAGCCGACGTTCGGGCCGAGGCGCCCCGTGAACGTGACCACGAGCGCCCCGGACGCGGCCCGCTCGAGGAGCGCGCCGCGCGTCAGCGGCGCGGCCCGGCCACGGCGCGGAGCGTAGACGCCGCGCGCGAACACCAGCGTGACCGGCTCGGCCGTCCCGCCGTCGAAGCGCACGCCCTCGCCCGAGAGCTCGATCACGCCCTCCGCGGCGGCGCGCTCGAGGTCGGCGAGCCGTGCCTCGGTCTCCGCCCGTGACGCGCCCGCGGCTCGTGCGTCGATCGTCACCTGGCGCGCGAAGGCACCGCTGAATCCGGTGCCGCCCTCGAGGAACATCTGCCAGACCGCGAACGGACCGAAGCCGAAGTTGATGCGGTTGATCGCGGGGGTCGCCGGCGTGCCGAAGCCCATCGCCCACGACGCGAGCTCGTACCGCCATGGCGTCGCGCGCGTCCTCGTCGAGCTCACCCGGCAGACCGGCGTCGTTGCGGCCGCAGTCGTCGAGGTCGCACATCGTCGACGACAGGCTGCCGTCGATCAGGTCACGGAAGCAGTCGAGCTCCCCGCTGCACCGCGGCGGCACGCTCGCGACCGGCCCGCCGGCGACCTGCCCGTTCGTGCCGCCGTAGGGATCGCCCGGGACGCCGTCCCAGTGCAGCGGCAGCGTGTCGCGCAGGCCGCGGATCGGCATCGTCGAGCGTGGCTGGATCTGCGTGCAGCCCGGCGCGTCGCACTTCGGGCCACCGAGGATCCAGAGGATCAGCTGGTGTGCGTCCCTCGGAGGGATGAGCCGGTGCCCACTTTCACCTACGCCCCTGCCGGGCGAATGGGCCCGCGGTGCTCAGCCTTCTTCTTCCTCTCGTTTCCTCTCCGGTCGAGTCGCGCGACGTGCGCTCGCACAGCTGCCGAAATGAGACCGGCTCGGCGTGGGTCATGCTGTGCTCGACCTCGCGCATGGCAGGGCCGCCGGTGGTCGTCAGCTCGTGAGCCGTCATCGCCGACAATGAACGTGTCCCCTAGCGCGCCCGGTACTTCTCGTCATCGGCATAGCGTTCCTGGACACCGATGAAGTCGACGAACCGCGGGAAGTCCATCATCTGGTCGCGGACCGCATCGGTCGACGCGTGGGTGCGGATGTGCCGGTAGGTACGCTCGAGGGCGTGCGTGGCCGCGAACAGGCCCGACAGCACGAAGCCTACGCTGAAGAACCCGAACTGCTGGAGCTCTTCCACGGTGAAGAGCGGCGTGTCGCCGCCCTCGATGAGATTGATCGCGAGGGGCGGCGGAAGCTCCCTGCCGACCCGCATGATCTCCTCCTTCGTGCGTGGGCCCTCCACAAACAGCACCGTGGCCCCGGCGTCCTTGTACAGCTTGGCCCGACGGATCGCCTCGTCGAGGCCGTGGGTCATCACGGCGTCGGTCCGGGCGGTGATCACGAACGGCTTGTCGCCGCGCGCATCGACGGCGGCGCGGATCTTCGCCGCATGCTCCTCGGCGTCGATCACGTCCTTGCCGCGCATGTGGCCGCAACGCTTCGGCCAGGTCTGGTCTTCGAGGATCACACCGGAGGCGCCCATTCGGATCAGCTCGCGCACCATGCGCTGCACGTTGAGGGGCCCGCCGAAGCCGGTGTCACCGTCGACGACCAGTCCAATCGGCACCCGGTTCAGGATGCGCCGCGCGGTGTCGAGGATCTCGGTCTGGGTGAGCAAGCCGAAATCGGGCTCACCGAGGTAGCTGGCGGCGACACCGTAGCCCGTGAGGACGGCGAAGCCGAACCCGGCGCGGTGCGCCATGCGCGCGGAGAGGACGTCGTAGACGCCTGGTACCACGGCCACCTTGCCGGCCTGGACCAGCGGATGCACGGCTGCTTCGGTCATGCGCACGTTCTCCTTCGTGGGGCCCCGACGTTAGCACGCCGGCAGCCGGCCCTGCGCTTTGCTCTCCCGGCGTGGAGCCTGAGAGGATCGAGACCCATGAGCGACCTCCTGGAACTCGACGCCGTCGGACAGGCAGCCCTGGTGCGAAGCGGTGAGATCTCCGCCACCGAGCTGGTAGCGGCCGCCATCGCGCGCGCCGAGCGCGTCAACCCCACGCTCAACGCGATCGTCACGCCGGACTTCGACCGCGCCCGCGAGCTCGCGGATCCGCGCCAGCTCGACGTGACCGCGCCGCCGCTCCATCACGCCGCCGTAGCCCGGTCATCCAGCGGGTGGACAGCCCCCGGCGCGAACGATGGGATCGATCCGGTCGTCGTGTCGGCACTCGATTTTCAGAGCCGGGTGCCGGCTTTACCTACACTCCCCGTCGGGGGAACCTACGCCCCCGTCGAGGGGGATTGGAGTCACGAGAAGTAGCCGGTCACGTCGACTACGACGTGCGTAGATCCGGGCGCGCCGTTGTAGATATCGAACGATGCGGCGCCGTCCGTCGAGAGCGGCACGAAGCCGTTGTTGTTCGTGACCCCGCCGGGCCTGAAGTTCACGCTGCTGGCCACGGGGAGCAACAGCCCTTCCTAGATTTCCCGCATCGAGAGCGGCAGTGTCTTCGCCCACTGCCCGTACCGATCGCAGAATTGGCTGTACTGGTAGCCCTCGGGCTCGCCCTCCCGGTACTCCTGCCAGAGCAGCATGCGCGTGACGTGCTTGAGATATGACCGAATCCTGTGGATTCTGGAGGACGTGAAAAGGGCGGCGTACCCTTCCTTGTGAGTTCCAACCACAAGGCCCTCGGCGCCAACCGAGGGGGAAGGAGTACGCCACCCGTGCTGAGAGTAGTCGAGAAGAACGAAGAAGACGAGATCCCGAGCTTGGAAGCGATCGCGCGTGAGGGAGCGCGCCGGATGCTGACGGCGGCGCTGGAAGCCGAGGTCGCCGAGTACGTCGCGAGCCATCGGGACGACCGCGACGAGGACGGTCACGCCCTGGTCGTACGCAACGGGCACAAGCCTGCCCGGACGATCGTAACTGGTTCGGGAACGATCGAAGTCGAGGCGCCTCGGGTGAACGACAAGCGCGTGATCGAGGGCGAGCGCCAGCGATTCACGAGCAAAATTCTGCCGCCGTACATGCGGCGATCGCCGAAGATCGATGAGGTGCTGCCGATCCTGTACCTGCGCGGCCTGTCGACAGGAGACTTTCAGGAAGCGATCCCGGCGCTGCTGGGCGAGGATGCGGCGGGGCTCTCGGCGACGACGATTACGCGGCTGACGAACCAGTGGGAGGCCGAGCACGAGGCGTTTCGCAAGCGCGATCTCTCGGATCGGGAGTACGTGTACGTCTGGGTCGACGGGATCCACGTGAATGTCCGGCTCGAAGACGACCGCGTGTGTCTGCTGGTGATGATCGGCGCCCGTCCGGACGGGACGAAGGAGCTGATCGGCGTCGAAGACGGCTACCGGGAGAGCAAGGAGAGCTGGCAGACGATGCTCCGTGGTCTCAAGAATCGCGGTCTCGAAGCTCCAGTCGTCGCGGTCGGTGACGGCGCGCTCGGCTTCTGGGCTGCGGTGCGCGACGTCTGGCCCGAGACGCGAGAGCAATGCTGGGTGCATCGCCTCGTGAACGTGCTCGACAAGCTGCCCAAGCGCCTGCAGGGCCGCGCCAAGAAGGCGCTGCACGAGATCATGGATGCCGAGACCAAGGCCGACGCCGAACGCGCCGCCGATGAGTTCGAGGCCGAGTACGGAGCGAAGTACCCGAAGGCGGTCGCGTCGCTACGCCGGGACTTCGAGAAGCTGCTGACCTTCTTCGACTTCCCTGCTGAGCACTGGAAGCACCTTCGGACGACGAACATCATCGAGTCGCCGTTTGCGACGGTACGGCTGCGCCAGCGCGTGACGAAGGGGCCGGGATCGAGGGCGAAGGCGATCACCATGGCCTTCAAACTCCTGGAGATGGCTGGGCAGCGATGGCGACGGCTCAACGGGCCGGAGCTGCTCCCGCTCGTCGCTCACGGAGTCAAGTACCAAGACGGAGTTCAGATCGAGAACAAGGAAGCGCGCGCCGCCTGATCACGTCGCCGTCCACAGAATTTGACAATATCTCGACGTGCTTGCGCCGCAGCTCCCAGTGCACCTCCGCCCAGTCCGGCTCCGGACGCCGAGCCTTCGGGTGCCCCTCGTGCGGGAAGAGCAGGCGCTCCAGCGCCTCGTCGTCGTCCAGCTCCGGCGGCAGCGGCCACGAGAGCTGCGCCGCCGCGATCCGGCCCACGTAGTCGCTCGCCGTACTCCGCGCCAGGTTGCACGACTGCGCGATCTCGCGCACCGACGCGCCGAGATCGAGCTTCAGTCGCAGGATTTCTCTGAGTTTCCGCATGGGTAGCCTCGTCCGCGCCATCTCCACCTCCTGGTGGACAATGGCCCGCCGCTACCCAGCGTTCA
>VGRW01000064.1 GCA_016875225.1 Deltaproteobacteria bacterium | reverse complement strand
CAGATAGCGCAGCGTCGAGTAGAGCGTGGTGGTCTTTCCGGATCCGGTCGGGCCGGTGACCAGGATCAGGCCCGAGGGCGCGGTGATCCACTTCTCGTAGAGCTCGCGCTCGTGCGGGGCGAAGCCCAGATCCTGAAGATCCGCCTGCAGGATGCTCGGATCGAGCACGCGAATCACGACCTTCTCGCCGAACGCCGTCGGCAGGCTCGAGACTCGCATCTCGACCTCGGCCTGGCCGCGTTGCGTCTTGATCCGGCCGTCCTGCGGGCGGCGCCGTTCGGCGATGTCCATCCGCGCCATCACCTTCACGCGCGAGATGATCGCCGCGTGCACCGCCGGAGGATAGGACTCGATGTCGTGCAGGATGCCGTCGATGCGGAAGCGCACGACGGCGTCGTTCGCGCGCGGCTCCAGGTGCAGGTCCGAGGCGCGCTGCTCGAACGCGTAGTTCAGCAGGAAGTCGACGGCCGCGACCACGTGCTCGTCGTTCGAGCTCGCGAGCTCCTCGTTGGAGCGCAGCTGGACGAGCTGGACCAGCGTCTGCGTCGGGCTCTGCTCGCCGAGCTCCGAGACCGCCTGACGGATGCTCGAGCGCAGCCCGAAGACCCGATCGGCGACGGCGAGGATGTCGCGCTTGGAGGTGACCGCGTAGACGAACGGCCGGCGCAGCACGTCCTGCAGCGTCTCGCGCAGAGTCGTGTCGAACGGGTCGGCGACCGCGATCACCAGCCCCTCGCTCTCCTGCGCGAGCGGGATCACGACGTGGTGGCGCACGAACGGGCGCGAGAACGTCTTCGAGATCAGCGCGTTGTCGAGCCGGAGCGGGTCGATCTTCGCGTAGCGAAGCCCCGCTTCGCTCGCGATCGCCTGGGCGATCGCGTCCTCGTCCAGCTTGCGGTGATCCTTCTGCGCGTGCGGCAGCGAAGCCGCGGCGACGATCTCGGCGGCGGAGACGTCGTAGCGGGCCGCGGCCTGCGAGCGCACCGAGCCGACGCGGTCCTTCAGCACGCGGCTGCGCAGCGTGGTGGCGCGCGCCTCGAGGTCCTTGCCCTGCTGCGCCGTGATCGCCTTCTGCCGCAGCAGCATCTCGAGCAGCTCCGGCAGGCCGAGCGGCGGGCGCGGCTCTCCACTCGCGGATCCGTGGGCTTGCGACTTGGCGGGGGAATCCGGCGGCGCGGTCACGCGCACTCTATCGGCCAGGGGCGCCCGGGACCGAAGGATCCGGGCCGCTTGCGCCCGACTAGCGGGCCGAGGCCAGCAGGCGGTCGAACTCCGGTCGGCTCCAGCCCTGGATCCAGGAATCGCCGACGACGATCACCGGCACGCCGCGGCGGCCGCCGGTCAGCTCGAGGTACTCGGCGCGCGCCTCTTCGTCCTGCTCGACGTCTCGGTTGGTGTAGTCGAGGCCGAGCTTGTCGAAGTGGGCCATCGCGGCGCGGCAGTAGCCGCACGACCTCGTGGTGAAGATCGTGACGTCGACGTCGTTCACGGCGCGCACGTCGTCGGCTGGCGCGCGGCTGCGCGTCGCGGCGGCCGGGCCTCCGATCTGCGAGGCGGTCGAGCGCTGGCTCTCGGGAATGTCCTCGAGCCGCGCCGCGAGCTGAACCCTCCCGCGCTCGTCGATGTACTTGTACTGGCCGCTGGTCTGCGCGCTCGCGGCGGGCCGGCGCTCGGCACGGGTTTCGCCGCGCGCGCTCGACGGGGCGGTCGGCGGCGCGACGCTCTCGGCTCGCGGCTCGGCTCCGTCCGGCGGCAGCTCGGCGGCAGGCGGTGAGCAGGAGGCGAGCGCAGCGATGACCACCAGCGCCAGAATTCCGGGTCCGAGAATGCGCGAGTTCACGAGCCGGCCTCCGCGATGTCCTTCGGTGGAGCTTCCGCCTCGCTTCGGCCGCCGCGGCCTCGGGGTTGACTCGTGACCTCGCTCTCGAGACGGAGCTCCTCGCGCGCGAGATCGTGCTCGATCTCGAGCCGCAGCGCCTCGGCCGCCTCGGCGGTGAGATCCCGCGGCACCTCGCGCGGGGCGAGAAAGCGCGCGACGACCCGGCCGAACGGCATCGGAATCTGCATCCGGTCCCAGCTTCCGACCCGGACCTTCCAGCGCATCGCGTAGAGCACCGGGACCAAGGCCGCCCCGGAGCGCTGCGCCATCAGGATCAGCCCCGGCTTCACCTCGCCGCGCGGTCCGCGCGGGCCGTCGACGAGGTGACAGGCGACGACCGGGCCCCGGAGCAGGCGCACGATCTGAAGCAGGGCGCGCACCCCGCCGCGCGAGCTCGAGCCGCGGATCGGGCGAAACCCGACCCACTCGACGGTCCGGGCGATCCGCTCGCCGTCGCGACTCTCGCTGATCATCACGTACGGGCGATGACGCCCCAAGTCACACGCGCCGATCAGCAGGTGGCCGTGCAGGCCGTACAGGATCGCGGGTCGCCCTGCGGCGAGCGCGCCGTCCAGATGACTTTCACCTTCGTGGCGAACACGCAGCGTCCGCCCGACGAGCCGAAGCAGGTTCCCCGAGAGGAACGTGAGCGCGAGTTCGAAGAGCGGCGGCCTGGTTCGGGTGGTCTTCAACGCGGCGCTCCCCGGGTCAGGTGTGTATCATGCCGCGCGATGACGGAGATGGCCCGAATCGAGATCGACGGCAAGAGCTACGAGTTCCCGATCCTCACCGGCTCGGAAGGCGAACGCGCGATCGACGTGAGCAAGCTGCGCGAGCTGACCGGCTGCATCACGCTCGACCCCGGGTTCAAGAACACCGGCAGCTGCACCAGCGAGATCACGTTCATCGACGGTGAGCAGGGTCTGCTGCGCTACCGCGGCTACCCGATCGAGCAGCTGGCCGAGAGCAGCAACTTCCTCGAAGTCGCCTACCTGCTGATCCGAGGCGAGCTGCCGACGACCGCGCAGTCAGACGCGTGGGCGAGGAACATCCGCTACCACACGATGCTGCACGAGGACCTGAAGCGGTTCTTCAGCGCGTTCCCGAAGGACGCGCACCCGATGGCCGTCGCCGCCGCGGTCGTCGCCGCGCTCTCGACCTTCTACCCCGAGGATCTCGACCCGCTGAACGCCCGGCAGGTCGAAGCCAGCGTCGTGCGGCTGATCGCGAAGTTCCCGACGATCGCAGCGTACGCGCACAAGCACTCGATCGGGCACCCGTTCCTGTACCCCGACAACAACCTCGGCTACGTCGAGAACCTGCTGCACATGATGTTCGGAACGCCGTGCGAGCAGATCGTCGCGGATCCGGTGATCGTGCACGCGATCGACGTCCTGCTGATCCTGCACGCCGACCACGAGCAGAACTGCTCGACGTCGACGGTTCGCCTGGTCGGAAGCTCCCACGCGAATCTGTTCGCGTCGATCGCGGGCGGAATCAACGCGCTCTGGGGACCGCGCCACGGCGGGGCGAACCAGGAAGTGATCGAGATGCTGGAACAGATCGCCGAGGAGGGTCTCTCGGCGCGCCAGTTCGTCGAGCGCGCGAAGTCGCGGGACGACACCTCGCGGCTGATGGGCTTCGGGCACCGCGTCTACCGCAACTACGATCCGCGCGCGGCCGTGATCAAGAAGGCCGCGATGGACGTGCTCGGACGGCTCGGCGTCAATTCCAAGCTGCTCGAGATCGCCATGGATCTCGAGCGCATCGCGCTCGAGGACGAGTACTTCGCCAAGCGGCGGCTGTATCCGAACGTCGATTTCTACTCCGGGATCATCTTCAAGGCGCTCGGCATTCCGACGCCGAGCTTCACGGTGATGTTCGCGATGGGCCGGCTGCCGGGCTGGATCGCGCAGTGGATGGAGCTGCTCGGCGACGGGCAGGCGATCGGGCGCCCGCGGCAGATCTACTCCGGGGCCTCCAAGCGCGACTTCGTGCCGATCCAAGCGCGTCGCGGCTGAGGCCGACCGTGCGGCAGGCGCGCTGGACCGAACACGGCGTCGAGGTCGCAGAGGTCGCGCCGCCGCCGCTCGCCGCCGACTGGGTCCGGCTGCGCGTGCTCGCCTGCGGGATCTGCGGCACCGATCTGCACCTGTGGCGGCGGGAGCTCCCCGCGCCGCTCGGGATCGCGCCGGGGCACGAGATCGCGGGAACTCCGCTCGCGGGCCCGCGCGGTCTCGACGCCGCGCTCTACGCGGTCGAGCCGATGGAGGTCTGCGGGGTCTGCGCCTTCTGCGTCGCAGGCCGGCGTCAGCTCTGCGAGAAGCTCTCGATCATCGGCGTGATGCGCTCCGGGGGGATCGCGGACTTCGTCGACGTGCCCGCCTACGCGCTCCACCGAGTACACCCGTCGGTGTCGCCGCGACTGGCGTCCTTCGCCGAGCCGCTCGCGGTCTGCGTGCGCGGCGTCTCGCTCGCGCGGCTCGCCGCGGACAGCCGCGTGCTGGTGCTGGGAGCCGGAGCGATCGGGCTGCTGTCCGGAATGCTCGCGCGCGACATTGCGCTCGAGGTCGCGATCACCGCGCGGCATCCCCAGCAGCGCGAGGCGGCCCGGCAGCTCGGCCTGGTCCCGCTGGCCGAGGACGACGTGAAGGCCTGGGTCCGAGCCGCGGAGCCCGACGTCGTGATCGAGACGGTCGGCGGCCACGCGTCCACGCTCCTCGACGCCACGCGCTGGTGTCGGGCCGGCGGCCGGATCGTCGTGTTGGGGGTCTTCGCGAAGCGCGCCGAGCTGTCCGGGTACCAGCTCGCCACGCGCGAGCTCGAGCTGGGGGGCTCGAACATGTACGGCTCGGGCCGGCGCGGCTCGCAGTTCGCGAGCGCCGTCGCGCTCCTGCCGCGCTACGCGACGGAGCTGGCCCGGCTCCAGACGCACGAGTTCGGGCTCGAGCGGGTCGAGGAGGCCTTCCGCTGCGCCGGCGACAAGTCGAGTGGCGCGATCAAGGTGACCGTGGTTCCCGGCGATGCGTGTGGGTGAATGACTGGAGAGAGCGGAGAGCCGACCGCTTCGCGCGACCTGCGCCGACGCCGCCGGGCCTGGGCATGGCCGGGGTCCTGGCCAGAGCTCTCGCTGCTGATCTCGCACGCGCTCGCGGTCGTCGCTCGCGCCGTCTACCGCGGTGACGTCCGACGCGGGCTCTCGGACTGGCTCGAGCGACACCGCGACGTGACGCGTCCGGAGATCCGGCTCGCGCGCGGCGGGCCGGGCCTGGACGGGCTTCGCATCGCGTTCCTCTCCGACCTCCACGCCGGGAACTACCTGGACGAGGGCGACTTCATGCGCGTCTGCGCGCGCGTGGCGAGCGAGGCCCCGGACCTGGTCTGTCTGGGCGGCGATCTGGTCAACCATTGGGACCACGAGATCCTGCTGCTGCGCAAAGGGCTCTCGCTGCTGCAGCCGCCGCTGGGGATCTTCGCGATCTACGGCAATCACGAGTACGACGCGGCGCGCGATCCCTGGCTGTGGCGCTCGGTGCTCGAGGAGCAGGGCGTCGAGATCCTGAAGAACCGCGGCGTGCGCATCGAGCGCGGCGGCGCGGCGTTCTGGCTCGCGGGCGTCGACGACCTGCTGAACGGAAGGCCCGATCTGGAGCGCGCGCTCGACGGCCGCTCGGCCGAGGAGCCGATCGTGCTGCTCGCGCACCACCCGGACTTCTTCGAGGAGGCCGCCGACGTCGGCGTCGATCTGCAGCTCTCCGGCCACACGCACGGCGGCCAGATCCTGTTCGCCGGCCGCACGCCGCTTCGCCACACGCACGAGGGCTTCTGGTCGGGCCGTTTCGAGCGCGCAGGCGCGCAGCTCTACGTCGGCCGCGGGGTCGGCGTGAGCTTCATCCCGGTGCGCATCGGTGCGCGCGCCGAGGTCGCCGTCGTCAGGCTTCGTTCGGCCTGACGGCGCTTGCTCAGCCGCCCTTGGCGCTCTTCAGCGCGGCCGTGAGCGCGGGAACCAGCTCGAACAGGTCGCCGACGATGCCGACGTCCGCGACCTCGAAGATCGGCGCGTCCGGATCCTTGTTGATCGCCACGATGAAGTTCGAGTTCTTCATCCCGACCAGGTGCTGGATCGCGCCGGAGATGCCGACCGCGACGTAGAGCTTGGGAGCGACGACCTGGCCGGAGCTTCCCACCTGGTACTCGTGCGGCAGCCAGCCGGCGTCGACGACGGGGCGCGATGCGCCCATCTGTCCGCCGAGCGCCTCGACCAGCGGCTTCAGCACGGCGTCGAAGTTCTCGGGCTTCTGCAGGCCGCGACCGCCCGAGACGATGATCTCCGCCTTGGTCAGGTCGTGACCGCCGGCGGGCGCCACGCGCACCTCGACGAACGTCGAGCGCGAGCCGCCGCCGACCCCGTCGAGCGCGACGACGCTGCCCGGCTCGGAGCCGCCGTGCGCCTCGCACGCGCCGGGCTGTACGGTCGCGATCCGCGGCGAGCCGGCAATGCGCAGCCGAGCGTCGAACTTGGCGTTGAACATGCGGCGCACGAAGACGAGGTCGTCTCCCTCGGCCTCGATCCGGATCACGTCGCTCGCGATCCCGCAGTCGAGCTGAGCGGCGAGCCGGCCGCCGACGTCCCAGCCGATCGGCGTGTTCGAGATCAGGATCAGGTCGGGCTTCTCGGCGTCGATCGCCTTGCGGATCGCGCGCACGTAGCCGTCCGCGGTGTAGTTCGCGAGCGACGCGTCGTCGGCCACCAGGACCTTGCCGCCGCCCTTCTTGGAGAGCGCCTCCGCCGCGCCGGCCACTCCGCTTCCGATCAGGAGCGACGCGACGTCGCCGCCGCGCTTTCGCGCCAGCGCGACGAGCTCGAGCGTGGACTCGCGCAGGCTGCCCTTCTGGATCTCGCCGACGATCAGTGTCTTTGCCATCGCTTTATCTCCAGGTCGCGCCGTGGCTCAGAGGAGCCCCAGCTCCTTGACCTTGCCGACGAACTTGTTCGCGACCTCGTCCTTCGAGCCCGACAGGATCTCGGCGCCTCCGCCTTTCGGCGGGGAGAAGATCTTCTCGATCTTGACCTTCGCGGCCACCGCGCCGGCGGCGAGCCCGACGTCCGCGAGCGACTTCTTGTCGAGCGGCTTCTTCTTCGCCTGCATGATTCCCTTGAGCGAGGCGTAGCGGACTTCGTTCATGCCGGTCTGCACCGTGAGCAGGCAGGGCAGGGGGAGCTTCACGACCTCGAGCGCGCCGCCCTCGAGCTCGCGCTCGACCTCGACCTGTCCGCCCTCGAACTTCGCCGAGGTGATCCCGGTCGCGTGCGGAACGTCGAGAAGCTCCGCGAGCATGGGGCCGGTCAGCGCGAAGTTCGTGTCGTCCGCCATCAGGCCGAGCAGCACCAGATCGCACTTCTCGGCCCGAGCCACCGCGGCGATCGACTTCGCGATCGCGAGCGAGTCGGCGTGCGCGAGCCCGTCGTCCCAGATCTGGATCGCGCGATCGGCGCCCATGCCCAGGGCGGTGCGCAGCGACTGCTGCACGCGATCGGGCCCGATCGAGAGCACGAGCACCTCGGAAGCGGCGTCCTTGTCCTTGATCCGCAGGGCTTCTTCGAGCGCGTAGTTGTCGTAGTCGTTGATCTCGAACTTGATGTTCGCGTCCTGGATCCAGCTCCCGTCGGAGGTGAGCTCTAGCCGTGCGTCCTTGTGAGGCACCTGCTTCAAGCAGACGAGGATCTTCATGAGGGCGGATCTCCGTGCAATCCGAGCGTTGTCGCGCGGGGGATTCGGCGCGCACTCTACGTTACGGGTCGAAGCGTTTCAACCGGGTGCAGCGCCTTGTTTCAGGGCCCGGATTCCCGGCGCGGATGGCTCAGCCGGCCCCCATCAGCTCGCGCCAGGTCTCGAGGTTCGGGATGCGCAGGTACGCGCCTATCCGCTTGGTCTCGGCCATCGTCCGGTGCGCGCCGCCGCCGTAGTCGTGGCCGGGGTAGAGCACCGTGTCGTCGGGAAGCGAGGCCAGCTTGCGCAGGCTCGCGTACATCTCGTCGGGGTCGGAGCCGGGGAGATCGACGCGGCCGCATCCCTGGATGAACAGCGTGTCGCCCGAGACCAGGGCGTTGCGCAGCATGAAGCACTGCGAGCCGGGCGTGTGTCCGGGCGTGTGCAGGAAGTCGATCTCGACGTCGCCGACTTTCAGAGTGTCGCCGCTGTCGACCTTCACCACGTCGGAATCGGAGATGCCCGTCACCTTGACCAGGCCCGCCGCCTCGTGGCGGTTCGCGTAGACCTTCATTCCCTTGAGCTCGAGCAGCTCCTGCAGGCCCTCGATCCGGTGACCCGAGAACGTTCCACCCACGTGATCGGGGTGGTAGTGAGTCACGAGCGCGGCGACCGGCTCGTAGCCCTGCTCGCGCACGTGCGAGACGATCCCCTCGACGGCCCACGCGGGATCGACGAGCACCACCTCGCGCGTGACTCGGGAGCCGATCGCGTAGACGAAGTTCTGCATCGGGCCGCAGGCGATCTGCTCCAGGAACAGCTCGTCGTTCATGTCTTGTAAGCTGCCGTCGGAGGCCGGGGCATGTCAAACCAGCGCGCGGTGGTGGTCGGCGTCGGCCAGGTTCGAAACCGCCCCGGGCTCGACGGCGAGACCTGGAACCCGCTCGAGCCCGCGAGGCTGATGGCGATCGCGGCCGGCCGCGCCGCCGCCGACTCCGGCCTTCCCGGGGTCCTGGGCCAGGTCGACTACGTGGGCGCGATTCCGCCGCTGGCCTGGGCCTACGACGATCTCACCGGCCGCTTCTCGGAGCTCGCGGGCGCGAAGCCGCGCCTGGCCGAGGAGGTCGCCGCGGGCGGCGAGGGACCGATCCAGCTTCTGAACCAGGTCGCGAACCGGATCGCCGACGGTGAGATCCGGATCGCGCTTCTCGTCGGGGCCGAGGCCGTCTACAGCCGGATGCGGGCTGCGAAGGAGGGCGCGGCGCTCTCGGACTGGACGCCGGGCGGGGCGCGCATGCCCGGCTTCATGGCCACGATGAAGCCGTTCGGGAACGCCCTCGAGCAGCGCCACGGCGTCAGCAATCCGGTCGACATGTACCCGATCTTCGAGAACGCCCTGCGCGCGCGCGCGGGGCGCTCGATCGCCGCGCACCAGCGCTTCCTCGCGGAGCTGATGTTCCGCTACTCGCAGGTGGCCGAGCGCAATCCGTTCTCGTGGTTCCCCGAGCCGCGCACGGCCGAGGAGATCGCGCGCGTCGACGCGCGGAATCGCTGGATCGGCTTTCCGTACCCGAAGCTCATGAACGCGATCATGGAGGTCGACCAGGGCGCGGCGGCGATCGTGATGTCGGAGTCCGCGGCCGACGATCTCGGCATCGCGCCCGACCGCCGCGTGAACTTCCTGGGCGGCGCCTCGGCGCAGGAAGGCTGGAGCGCGGCCGAGCGCTTCGACCTGGCTTCGAGCCCGGCCTACGCGGCGGCTGCGCGGGCAGCGCAGGCGCACGCGGCGCTCGGCGTCGCCGAGGTCGATCTCTTCGACCTGTACAGCTGCTTTCCCAGCGCCGTCGAACTCGCGCTCGACGCGCTCGGGCTCTCGGCCAGCGATCCGCGGCCGCCGACCCAGACCGGCGGGCTCGCCCACCACGGCGGCCCGGGCAACAACTACGCGATGCACGGGCTGGCCAACACCGTTCTGCGTCTGCGCGAGGGAGCCGGAAGGGTCGGCTGGGTCTCGGGGCTGGGCATGAGCGCGACCAAGCACGCGATCGCCGTGCTCTCGACCGATCGGGCGCGGATCGACGCAGCCGACCACCGGGCCTCCAAGGTCGAGCTGCCGAAGCATCTGTTCGAGGGCCCTGCGCTCGTCGACGCGCCCGAGGGCCCGGCCGAGATCGAGAGCTACACCGTCCGCTTCGATCGCGACGGGCGGCCCGAGCAGAGCTCGATCTACCTGCGTCTGCCCGACGGCCGGCGCAGCCTCGCCCTGGGCGAGAAGAGCGATGCCCTGTTCCGCCTGCTGCTCGAGGTCGAGGGCGTCGGCGTGCGCGGCCGCGTCATGGCCGGGGTCTCGAGCTCGCCGAACGTCTTCGCTCTGGCCTCGAGCTAGACCGCCAGCCAGAAGAACGCGCCGAGCGGCAGCCCCAGCGCGACCCCGCAGATCGCGAACGCCCTCGGCCCGTCGGTCGAGAGCACCTCGCGCGTCGCGACCATGAGCGAGGCGAGCGAGAGCAGGACGCCCGCCCAGGCGAAGAGCGGCCCGACCAGTGGCAGGCTGTAGCCGACCAGAAGCGCGAACCAGACGTACGCGAAGCCCGTGCAGCGCAGCAGCTTCGCGTAGTCGGCGCGGCTCTCGACGGCGAAGCGCCCGACCGTCCAGATCAGTGCGGTCACGACCAGCCACTGCAGCATGGCAAGCGCCGTGAACAGGAAGATCAGCGCGAGCGTGCTCTGCCCGAGCCCGACCAGCACGGAGGTGGTGACCACGCACGCGAACGCCTGCGGGATCGAGTGCACGTCGGCGCTGATCTCTCGGTAGATCTGCCCGTCGAAGCGGATCACGCCCTGGAGTCGCGCGGCCAGGCGCCGCTCGGCGTGAAACAGGACCGAGAGCGCGGAGTCCCTTGCGGGCCCGTCGGGATCAGCCACGCCGGAAGCCTAGCTCAGCCGCGCCGGATCACCTCTTGCAAAAAGAGCTCGAGCTGTCCGAGGACCTCTGCGCGGATCGCCTCGACGCTGCGGCCGCCGCGCTTCACCGGCTCCATCCCCGACCCGCAGTCCGCGACCACGTGCAGCCGCGTCGGCGCGCCCAGCCTGCGCAGCAGCTCCTCGAGCCGGTCGATGCGACAGTGGGGATCACGCGCGCCCTGCACGAACAGGATCGGGCAGATCATCCGGTACATGTAGTCGACGTCCTGCAGCCCGGGCTTCCCGGACGCGTGCAGCGGAAAGCCGAGCGAGAAGGCCGCGTCGACCTTCAGCCCCTGGGCCGTCGCGCGCGTCGCGACGCGGGCTCCCAGCCCGATTCCACCCACCAGCATCCGCACCGGGGCGTTCTCGGGATCCGCCAGGACGGTCGCGACCGCGGTCTTGAAGGTCCGGTCCAGGACGAGCGGGGAATCCGGGCGCTTCTTGTTCTGCTCCGCGAAGGGGAAGTTGAAGCGCAGCACCAGGTGCCCGGCCTCGGCCAGCGCGTGCTGGAGCGCTACGAGGTTGGGCTCGTCCATGCCGCCGGCCAGGTCGTGGCCGATCACGAAGCCGATCCGCTGGCCGCTCGGCCACCACTTCGGGGTCGCCACGACGCCGCTCACCGTGACATCCGGCATCGCGGCGATGCGGATGGCTTCGAACTTCAAGTTCGTGTCCATTCGCGCCTTCTTATACCATACCCGTCGATCCGCGAAGCGAAGGGCGTCGACGTGGACAAGGTCATGATCGTCGGAGTCGCGCGCGGGCAGGGCCGACTGCTCGCGCGACGGCTGTCTCGCGACCAGCGCGTGATCGGTGTGGACAGCGAGGACTGGGAGCGGCGCCCGGCCGGGGCGCCGTTCTACAAGCTCGACGTGCGCACGCGAGCCTTCGAGGACGTGATGCGCAAGGAGCAGCCCGATGCCGTGGTGCACCTTGGCTTCGTGCGCCACTTCCGGGGCTCCGAGACCGCGCGCTTCGACGTGAACGTGCGCGGCACGCGCAAGCTCCTCGACCACTGCCGGACCTACGGCGTGAAGAAGCTGGTGGTGATGTCGACCAGCTACGTCTACGGAGCGCTGCCGGAGAACCCGAGCTTCATGGCGGAGGACCACCCGCTGCTCGCGGGCCGGAACTACCCGGAGATCCGCGATTTGGTCGAGGTCGACGCGCTCACGACCTCGTTCATGTGGCAGTACCCGGACATCCGCACCTCGATCCTGCGGCCGGTGCCGACGCTGGGCTACTACAGCGACAACTCGATCGTGAACTACCTGCGCCAGAAGCGCGTGGTGGTGATGATGGGCTTCAACCCGATGCTCCAGTTCATGCACGAGGAGGATCAGGTCGAGGCCACGGCGCTGGCGCTCGAGCGCGGGCTGCGCGGCGTCTACAACGTGACGGGGCCGGGAGAGGTGCCGCTCCGCATCGCGATCCACGAGACCGGCGGGAGCGCGCTTCCGCTTCCCGAGCCCGTGGCCCGCCCGCTGATCCGGCGGCTGTTCTCGCTCGGGCTCGTGCGCATCCCGCCCGGCGCGATCGACTACATCAAGTACCCGTGCACGATCGCCGGCGAGCGCTTCGTGCGCGAGACCGGCTTCCGCCCGCTGTTCGGACTGAAGGAGAGCTTCCGCTCCCTCAAGCGCTGAGCGCCGCCTCGCCGAAGAGTCGCCCGGGGCGCGGAGCGGGCGATGGCAGTGCGCGGATACCGGGTTCAGTCTTCACCAGCCGCGCTCGTCTGGGCGGCCGGGATCCTGCTCCTCGCTCTGCTCTCGCTGGGCCTCGTCGACCACCAGTCCGCGCGGCAGTCGCGCGCGCGGCTCGCGGCCGTGCCGACCCGGCCGCTGGTTCTGGTCGATCTGCGCGCGAACCGGGAGGCTCGCGAGCGAGCCGTCCACGCGGAGCTCGACGCATGGCGCGAGGCAGGAGCTGCGCTCGGCCTGCCGATCGAGGTCTTCGACGGCGAGAGCCTCCGGGAGCTCGATCCGAGCCGCTACTCGGTCTGGATCCTCCCCGGGCAGGAGCGCCTCTCCGAGGCCGACTGGGCGGCGCTGGACGCCTATCTGGCGGGAAGTGGCGGGCTGATCGCGACCGGCTTCGCGGGGCGACGCTCGGAGACCGGCGGCCGGGTCGATCAGCCGGTGCTCGCGAGGCTGTTTCCTGGCGAGCGCTTCGCACGTTCAGGTGCCGGGCAGACGCGGCTCACGGTCGTCGGCCGGAGTCCGCTCGTCGCGGGGCTCGCGCCGGGTGACGAGATCGCGCTGGCCACCCGAGCTCGCGCGCTCGCCTCGGCGTCGGCGGGCGCGCTGGAGCTCGGGGACACGAGGTCGCGGTCGGTCGCCCTGGTCGGCCGGCATCGGAACGCCCGGGTCGCCTGGCTGGGGTTCTCGCTCGGGGCGCTGGCCGATGCCCCGAAAGCGCAGCGGATCGCGACCAACGCGCTCCTCTTCGCATCCCGAGCCCCGCTCTTGGAGCTCCGGCCGTGGCCGGACGGCCGCCCGTGCGCGGTGCTCGTCGACGGCGGCGGCCCCGCGGACCAGCCCGGCGACCGCTGCCGGGTCGACGCGGATCGGGTCGAGGAGCCGGAGCTCTTGCGCCTGACCCGATCCGGCTGCCGCGTCGCGACCACGGCCGCGGGAGAGCGCGTGATCCCCGACGTGCTGACCCATTCCGGCCGGGCGCTCGTGTCGATCCCGGAGCCGCGGCCGCGCCTCGACGCGGAGGGCGCGGCGCTGCTCCGCGATCTGCTCTCCGGCTACGAGCGGGCCGAGCGGATGGGCTCGGTGTTCTCGCTGCGCGCGAAGGCCGAGTGGCGCCAGGCGAAGGGCCGCCAGGCGCTGCTGGACAGCGTCGGGCAGGAGCTCGGCTCGCGGGGAGCGTGGTTCGCGCATCCGGCGGAGCTCGCCGACTGGTGGCTCGCGCGGGAGCAGGTGGACGCCCGACTGGAGCCCGTCTCTGCCGACACCGTCCGAGTCGTGTTCGCGAATCGAGGACGAGCCATCGCGCGCGGCGTGACGGCTCGCGTCTACGTTCCGGGTGGCGCGGTCTCGCCTCGCGTCGAGCCGGGCCGGGTCTTCGCGCGGCGCGCGCTGCTGCGTCTGGCCAGCGACCACAGCTGGGTCGAGCTGGTCGCGCGACCGCTCGACCCGGGAACGGAAGTCTCGTACACCCTTCGCTTCTGATGAGCCA
The DNA here is from genome assembly GCA_016875225.1 of Deltaproteobacteria bacterium. NCBI lineage: Bacteria > Pseudomonadati > Myxococcota > Myxococcia > Deltaproteobacteria bacterium. The sequence continues at coordinate 6,629 of VGRW01000064.1, read as the reverse complement.
GGCGCCCGCAGACGCGAACCCGCTGTTGGATCCGAGTGGCCTGCCGCGCTTCGGCGACGTCCGCCCCGAGCACGTCGAGCCGGGAATGCGCGCGTTGCTGGCCGAGCTCGCCGGCGAGCTCGAGCGCCTGGAGCGCTCCGTCGAGCCGACCTGGACGGGCGCCGTGGAGCCGTTCGAGCGCATGTACGACAGGCTGCGCAACGTCTGGGGCGTCGTCGGCCATCTGGTCGGCGTGAAGAACGACCCGGCGCTTCGCGCCGCCCACGAGGCGGTGCAGCCGCAGGTCGTCATGCTCGGCATCCGCGCCGCGCAGAGCCGGCCGCTGTACGAGGCGTTCGTCGCGCTGCAGAAGGGCCCGGAGTTCGCGGCGCTCGAGCCCGCGCAGCGGCGCATCGTCGACATCCTGGTCCGCGACGCGGTGCTCGCAGGTGTCGGCCTGGAAGGCGAGGCGAAGCAGCGCTTCGGCGCGATCCTGACCGAGCTCGCGGAGCTGCAGACCGCGTTCTCGAACCACGTGCTCGACGCCACGAAGGCGTACGCGCTGCTGCTTCGTGATCGCGACGAGGTCGCCGGCCTGCCGGAGAGCGCGCTGGCGCTGGCGGCGCAGTCGGCGCGCGAGGCCGGCGAGGCCGGCGCGACCGCCGAGCACGGCCCGTGGCGGATCACGCTCGACGCGCCCTCGCTCGTGCCCGCGCTCGAGCACCTGGCGCGCCGCGATCTGCGCGAGAAGCCCTACCGCGCGCACGTCACGCGCGCGAGCTCGGGCGAGAGCGACAACTCGGTGCTGATCCCGCGCATCCTCGCGCTCCGGGCCGAAGAGGCGCGGCTGCTCGGCTTTCCGAGCTACGCTGCGCTGTCGCTGGCGACGAAGATGGCGCCCGACGTCGCCGCGGTGGAGCGGCTGCAGGAGGAGCTGCGCCGCGCCTCCTACACCGCGGCGCGTCGCGAGCTCGAGGAGCTGCGCGCGTTTGCGCAATCGCGCGGGCAGAGCGAGGAGCTGGCCCACTGGGACGTCGCGTACTGGGCCGAGCGCCTGCGCGAGGAGCGCTACGCGTACAGCGAGGAGGATCTGCGGCCGTACTTCCCGCTGCCGCGCGTGCTCGAGGGGCTGTTCGAGCTGGCCTCGAAGCTCTTCGGCGTGCGCATCCGACCGGCCGACGGCGAGGCGTCGGTCTGGCACCCGGACGTGCACTTCTTCCGCGTCAGCGACGAGTCGGGCGAGCCGCTCGCCGCGTTCTACCTGGATCCGTACTCGCGGCCGGCCGAGAAGCGCGGCGGCGCGTGGATGGACGAATGCCTGGGCCGCAGCCGCCTCTTCCCCGACGCCGACGGCCGCCCGCGTCGGCCGGTCGCGCATCTGGTCTGCAACCAGACGCCGCCGGTCGGCGCGAAGCCGTCGCTGATGTCGTTCTCGGAAGTCGAGACGCTCTTCCACGAGTTCGGCCACGGCCTGCAGCACATGCTGACGCGCGTCGACCACGGCCTGGCCTCCGGCATCCGCAACATCGAGTGGGACGCGGTCGAGCTTCCCAGCCAGTTCATGGAGAACTGGTGCTACCACCGCGAGACGCTGCTCGGATTCGCGCGGCACCACGAGACCGGCGCGCCGCTTCCCGACGCGCTCTTCGAGAAGCTCTGCGCCGCGCGCACCTACCGCGCGGGCTCGGTGATGCTGCGCCAGCTCTTCTTCGGGGTGGTCGACCTGGAGCTGCACCACCGCTTCGACCCGTCGGGCGCCGAGTCGATCTTCGACGTGGAGAAGCGCGTGGCCGAGACGACGGCCGTGCTGCCGCGCCTGCCCGAGGACCGCTTCCTGTGCAGCTTCTCGCACATCTTCGCCGGCGGCTACGCGGCCGGCTACTACTCGTACAAGTGGGCCGAGGTGCTCTCGGCCGACGCGTTCGCCGCGTTCGAAGAGGCGGGCCTGGCCGACGCCGCGCGCCTGCGCGAGATCGGCCGCCGCTACCGCGAGACCGTGCTCGCGCTCGGCGGCTCGCGCCGCGCGATGGAGGTCTTCACGAGCTTTCGCGGCCGCGAGCCGAAGACCGAGGCGCTGCTGCGGCTGTACGGATTGATCGCGGCCTGAAGCCTCCCGGCCGCGGCCTTCTGGTCGACTACGCGCGGATCACCGACGGGGAGGCGACGTGCAGGACATCGCGGGTCGAACGGCGTTCATCACCGGAGCCGCCAACGGCATCGGGCTGGGGATCGCGCGCGCATTCGCGCGGGCGGGCGCGAAGCTCGCGCTGGCCGACGTCGACGCGGCGGCGCTCGGAGAGGCGCGGACGGAGCTCGCCAAGCACACGCAGGTCGAGTCGTTCGTGCTCGACGTGCGCGATCGCGACGGCTTCGCGCGCGCGGCCGACGAGACCGAGTCGCGACTCGGTCCGGTGTCGCTGCTCTTCAACAACGCGGGCGTCGCTCTCACCGTGCCCGCGGACCAGATGAGCTACGAGACCTGGGACTTCGCGCTGGGCGTGAACCTGGACGGTGTCGTGAACGGGCTGCAGACCTTCGTGCCGCGCATGTGTGCGCGCAGCGCGGAGCTCGGCGGCGGCCACGTCGTGAACACCGCGTCCGGCGCCGGGCTCGCCGCCCCGGGTGCCGGCTTCCTCTACCACACGGCGAAGTTCGCGGTCGTCGGGCTGTCGGAGGCGCTGCGCTTCGAGCTGCAAGGCGCTCGGATCGGCGTCTCGGTGCTCTGTCCCGGTCCGGTGGCGACGAAGATCCTGCACCACACGTTCCGCACCCAGCCCGAGTCCGCGCCGCGGCCGCCGGCGCAGGTGGTCGAGGCCGTCGACGCATTCCTCGGCTCCGGCGTCGCGCCCGACGCCGTGGGCGAGATGGTGCTGCGCGCCGTTCGCGAGGACGCGCTCTACATCCACACCGATCGCATCATGGAGGCGCCGATCGCGGCGCGGACGAAGGCGCTGCTCGACGCGCTCCCGCCCGCGCCGCGTTCCTGACTCAGTCCCTCGGCTGCTGCGCGGCCTGCAGCTTCTTGACGTCCTCCGGTGAGAGCTGCGGCCGGTCGATCCGGATCGTCAGCTTCTCGAGCTTGCCGGTGAACGGGAACGGGGGCGTGTAGTCCGCGTCGTTCACGCCGGTGAGCGTGTCGGAGCCGATGTCGAAGCTCTCGTCCCATTGCAGGATCATCGGCAGCGTGTTGGGCATGGCGATGGTCTGGACCGGCTTGCCGTCCACGGCGAGCGTGCCGGTGCCGGATCGGCCCAGGCCGCTCATGTCGTTGAACGCGAGCGTGCCGACGCCGAGGCCGTCGTACTTGAAGTCGAACTCGATCCGGTGGCGGCCCGGCGCGAGTGCGTCCGCGCCCGCCCAGCGGACGCGATTCAGGTCGATGAGATTCCAGACGAAGACGGGCTTGCCCGCGAGCAGGTAGAAGCCGTAGCCGGCGAAGCGCCCGCCGGAGGTCAGCAGCATGCCCTCGGCGCCGGTCTTCGGCACCTCGATCTCCGCCGTGATGGTGTAGGAGCTGTTGAGCAGGAAGGGGGAGTCTCCCTGCGGCAGGCCGACCATGGGCGAGGTGTAGACGAACTCGCTTCGGCCCGCGGTGATGTTCGGTCGCGGCGCGACGATGCGCGCGGCGACCGAGGCGTCCATCGGGAAGACCTGGTACTTGCGGGCCTCCGCGACGAAGAGCTCCTTCAGCTGCTTCACCCGGTCCGGGAATTTCGCGGCGAGGTTCTGCGACTGGCTGAAGTCCTTGGACAGGTCGTAGAGCTCGAGCACCTGGTTGTTCAGCGGATCGGGGTTCGCGGCGCCGAAGGCCTGCCAGGGCGCGCGGTTCACCTTCGTGCCGAGCAGCCAGCCCTCGTGATAGAGCGCGTACTGGCCCATCATCTCGAAGTACTGCGTCGTGTGGCGCGACGGCGCCTTGGCGTTCTTCGCATCGAACGTGTACGCGAAGCTCGTGCCCTCGATCGGGCTCTGCGCGATTCCGTCCACGCGCTCGGGCGCGGGAATGCCGGTCGCCTCGAGCAGGGTCGGGACGACGTCGATCACGTGCATGAACTGCTCGCGCAGCCCGCCGGCGTCCTTGATCCGCGCCGGCCACGAGACGACCATGTTCTGGCGGATTCCGCCCAGCTTCGACGCGTTCTGCTTGAACCAGGTGAAGGGCGTGTCGAAGGCCCAGGACCAGCCCGCCGACATGTGGTTGTAGGTCTGCTCCGTGCCCCAGGCGTCGTACCACTTCATCTGATCCGCGACGGGCACGCTCACGCCGTTGAAGAACGCGACCTCGTTGGGAGTGCCGGTCGGGCCGCCCTCGGCGCTCGTGCCGTTGTCGCCGTTGATGTAGATGACGAGCGTGTTCTCCAGCTTGCCCATGTCATCGACGGCCTGGATCACTCGGCCGATCTCGTGATCGCTGTAGGCCGCGTAGGCGGCGAAGACCTCCGCCTGCCGGATGAAGAGCTTCTTCTCCTCGGGCGTGCAGTCGTTCCAGTTCTTGAGGATCTCGACCGGCCAGGGCTCGAGCTGCGTGTCGGCCGGGATCACCCCGAGGCGCTTCTGGTTCGCGAAGATCTTGTCCCGGAGCGCGTTCCAGCCCTCGTCGAAGAGGTGCATCGCGCGGATCTTCTCCACCCATTCCTTGGTCGGGTGGTGCGGCGCGTGGGTCGCGCCGGGCGCGTACTTGACGAAGAACGGCTTGTCGGGCGCGGTCTGGTGGATGCGGCTCAGGTACTCGATCGCGTCGTCCGCCATTCCCGTGACCAGGTTCCAATCCGGCTTGCCCTGGAACGGGTAGATCTGCGTGGTGTTGCGGTAGAGATTCGGCTGCCACTGGTTCGCGTCCCCGCCGACGAAGCCGTAGAAGTATTCGAAGCCCATTCCGGTCGGCCACTGATCGAACGGCCCGACCTGGCTGGCGGCGAACGCCGGGGTGTTGTGGTCCTTGCCGAACCACGAGGTGGCGTAGCCGTTGTCGAGCAGGATCCGCCCGATCGTGGCCTTGTCCTTGCCTAGGATGCTGTTGTAGCCGGGAAAGCCGGTCGACTGCTCGGAGATCACGCCGAAGCCCGCGGAGTGGTGGTTCCGCCCGGTGATCAGCGCGGCTCGGGTCGGCGAGCACAGCGCGGTGGAGTGGATGTTGTTGTAGCGCAGGCCGCTCTTGGCGATGCGATCCATCGCGGGCGTCGGGATCACGCCGCCGAAGGTGCTCGGCACGCCGAAGCCGGCGTCGTCGGTGATGATCAGCAGGATGTTGGGGGCCTGCTTCGGCGGCACCACGCGCGGCGCCCACCAAGCCTTCGAGCCGAGCGCGTCGTCTTTGATCACGCCGCCGAACTTCGGATCGGGTGCGGGCAGCTGCTTGCCGTCGATCGTCGTCGTGGCGGCCGGCGATCCGGGCGCGGGCTGCGCTTGCTGCGCGCGGGCCTCGAAGTCCCAGCCGGTCGCGAGAAGCGCAAGGATCACGGCGCAGACGCGTGCAGGTCGAGTCATGGATTCGCCTCCGGTTCTCTTGGATGAAGGCAAAGATATGCGGTGGTTGCGCCCGCGCACGCTCGCATCGCAGATCGGGCCGTGGTATCTCGCGAGGGGATGGATGCCCACGCTTTCCTCGTCGCCCTGACGATCGTCCTCGGCGTTGCAGCCGTCACGACCGTGGTGTTCCAACGACTGGGTCAGCCCGTCGTCCTCGGCTACATCATCGCCGGGCTGATCATCGGCCCGAGCGTGCCCATTCCGCTCGTCGCGGACCGTCAGATCGTCGCGACGCTGTCGGAGCTCGGGGTCATCCTGCTCATGTTCTCGCTCGGGCTCGAGTTCAGTCTGACCAAGCTCCTGCGGCTCGGGCCCGCGCCGAGCCTCACGGCGCTGCTCGTATCCAGCCTGATGATCTGGCTGGGCTTCGTGAGCGGCCAGCTTCTCGGCTGGACCACGCTCGAGAGCCTCTTCGCCGGGGCTCTGATCGCCATCTCCAGCACGACCATCATCGCCAAGGTCTTCGACGATCAGGCCATCGGGGGGCCTTTGCGAGAGCTGGTGGTCGGCGTTCTGATCGTCGAGGATCTGCTCGCCATCCTGCTCATGGCCACGCTCACCGCAATCGCCTCGGGCTCGGGGCTCTCCGCCTCGGAGATGGCCATCACCACCGGGAAGCTCGCTGCCTTCCTCATCGGCCTGGTTGCGATCGGCCTGCTCGTGGTGCCGCGCGGCGTGCGCGGCATCCAGCGACTGGGGCGCCCGGAAACCACTCTCGTCACCAGCATCGGCTTCTGCTTCGGCGTCTCGCTGCTCGCGCATGCGTTCGGCTATTCGGTGGCGCTCGGAGCCTACATCGCGGGCGCGTTGATCGCGGAGTCCGGCGAGGAGAAGCCGATCGACCAGCTCGTGAAGCCGGTTCGCGACCTGTTTGCGGCAATCTTCTTCGTGTCGGTCGGACTGCTCATCGATCCCGCGCTCATCGCGCGTCACTGGCAGGCGGTGGCGGCGTTCAGCGCGGTCGTCATCGTCGGCAAGATAGTAGGAGTCTCGCTAGAGGCAGTCTCAAAATTGTCTCAGCATGATGCAGATACAGGCGAGTTGGACGAATGCTCGGTAGTTCTGGGCTTTGTACTCCCAGCGGGTGACGACGCGGCGGAAGTTCTGCAGCCAGGCGTTGA
>VGRW01000063.1 GCA_016875225.1 Deltaproteobacteria bacterium | reverse complement strand
GTTGATCGTCTCGAGGTAGGGCTTGACCGTGTACTTCAGGTACTCGGTGACCTCGACCTGCGAGCGGTCGGAGTTCAGCGGCAGCCAGATGATCGGGTGGCCCGACATGCTGCGCTTGTCGATCACGGGCGGCTCGAGGTCTCGCGGCAGGCCGATCCGCGCGCGCGCGACCTTGTCGCGCACGTCCTGCGCGGCCTGATCGATGTCGCGCTCGAGCTCGAACTCCGCCGAGATCATCGTGATGCCGTGGAACGTGGTCGACTTCAGCGAGCGCAGGCCGCCGATCGTGTTCAGGTGCTCTTCGAGCACCTCCGTCACGTCCTCCTCCATCGTCTCGGGGCTCGCGCCCTCGAGCTGGGCGATCACCGTGACGACGGGGAACTCCATGTTCGGCATCTGGTCGACGCCGAGCTCGTAGTAGCCGAGCACGCCGAAGACGACCATCGAGAGCGTCATCATCAGCGTGAGCACGGGCCGCTTGATGGAGATGTCGGTGAGACTCACTGCTTCACCTCGGCGGGTGGAGCGGACTCCTGTCGTGACGACGCGACCGCGGGCGATCCGTCGGGATTTCGCGCGCTGATCGCGGCGCCGTCGGGCAGGGCCGCGTGTCCGCGAATCACGACGCTGTCTCCGGGCGAGAGTCCCGAGACGACCTCGACCTCGCCGCTCTTGATGCGGCCGATCTGCAGCACTCGGCGCTCGACGCGCGTCGCACCGTCGACCGCCCGGAATGCGACCGGTCCGTCGGCGCGCTGCAGGATGGCCTCTTCGGGAATCAGCACCACGTCCTCGCGCCGCGCGATGCCGAGCTCCGCGCGCGCGAAGAGTCCCGGCCGCAGCCGATGGTCCGGATTCGGAAGCAGCGCCTTCACCCGGATCGTGCGGGTGCGCTCGTCGACGATCGGCGAGATCATCGAGACCGTCGCGCGGAAGACCTCGCCCGGGTAGGGCGCGACGCCGACTTCGAGCGGCAGGCCCAGGGTCAGCCGGCTCGCGTCGGATTCCGGGAGCGTGAACTCGACCTCGACCGGATCGAGCGAGACCAACTCGAAGAGCTTCTGGCCAGGCTGCACGAACTCGCCGCGCGAGACGAAGCGGCGGCCGATCACGCCCGCGAAGCGCGTCGTCACGCGCGAGTCGGCGGTCGAGCGTTCCGCTGCGCCCAGATCCGCTCGCGCCGCCTGCAGGCGCGAGCGCGATCCCTCGAGATTGGTCCGCGCCTGGTCCTGCTGCGCGCGCGAGGCGATGTCGCGGGTCGCGAGCTCCTGCACGCGCTTGTTCTGGCGCTCCGCCTCCGCGAGCGCCGAGGCGGCCTCGGCCTCGCGGGCGCGCGCACGGTCGAGGTCGATCTTGCGCCGATCCGGGTCGATCTCGATCACCACCGTGTTCTCGGCGACCGTCGCGCCCTCGTCGACGAGGATCTGGGTGATCTCGCCACCCACCTGTGCCGCCACGTCGGCGCGCTGCTTGGCCAGAAGCTGGCCGGTCGCGGCCACGAGCTCCTCCACGTCGCGCACCTGTACCGGAACCAGCACGACGGGTTTCTGCGGCGACTCCTCGACGACCTTCTCTTCACCGCAGGCCGAAAGCACCCCCAGCAGCAACAGACCCAGTCCGAACGTCCCGACGCAGCGCTTCATGATGCTCCGCACTCCTTGGCAAACAGGCCGCGCTCGATCACGTCGAGCGCCAATTCGACCAGGCTCTCCGACCAGGCGTATTCCGGGCGGCTGATCCGAAGCGAAACCATCCCGTGTAGGACCGCCCAGGTGAGCTGGAACGCGGCTTCCAGGTCGGGCGTGCGCAGCGCGCCGCGCTCGGCCACCTCCGAGAGCGCGTCGAAGACCAGCGCGCGCGCGGCCTCGGCGGACGGCAAGAGATCGTCGGACTCCTGTCTCGGAGCAGTGACCAGCGCGTAGTGGTTCGGGTTTTGGATTCCGAACTCGACGAACGCGCGCGCCAGCTCGCGCAGGTAGCGCTCCGGCCGCGGGTCGCGCGGCACGCGCTCGAGACGCGCCAGCAGATCCGCGAAGCGCTCCTCGAGAAGCGCGTCGATCAGGCCGGTCTTGTCGCGGAAGTGGTGGTAGATCGTCGGCGCCTTGAAGCCGCAGCGCTCGGAGACGCGCCGGATCGAGATCTGCGCGAAGCCGCCCTCCAGGAGCAGCGCCTGGGTGGCCTCGAGAATCGCGCGGCGCGAGCCCTCGCTTCGCCGCGGCTCCTCGCGCTCTGGGGGGTGGATCGTCACCGGCATCCTCTGTAACGGCGTTATAGCAAGCCCCCACCGGCAACTGCGAGGGGCGCCGGCGTGGTACGAAGGGCCCCATGGCGAGAAAAAGGGTCGTCGTGATCGAGGGCGAGGACGCCGCGCCCGAGGCCATGCGGCCCAGCGTTGCCCTGCTCGATGGCTTCGGGCTCCCGATCGACTGGCTCCGCCCCGAGCCCGGTCGCGAGCGCGATGCGATCGACGACTCCGATGCGACCTACTTCGGGGCGACCAGCGGCGCGAGCGCCCGGGCCCTGTTCTACCTGCGCTGGGGAAAGCAGGCCTACGCGAACCTGCGGCCGGTGCGACACCTGCCGGGCGCGCGGAGCCCGCTGGCCCGGCCGGAGGGAATCGACCTCGCGATCGTGCGCGAGAACCTCGAGGACCTGTACGTCGGCGTGGAGGGGAGCCTCGAGCAGCTCGGGCCGCTCGCGCTGCAGAGCCGCACGAGCGGCCGTCCGATCGCGGAGCTCGCGCCGGGGCGCTTCGCGCTGAAGGTGATCAGCGAGCAGGGCTGCGAGCGGATCGCGCGCTTCGCGTTCGCGCTCGCGCGCAAGCGCCGCGCGCTCGGGCGCCCGGGTCGCGTCACCTGCGGCACCAAGCACAACATGCTCGCGCAGACGGACGGCCTGTTTCGCGCCGTGGCCGAGCGCGTCGCCGCGGAGCATCCGGACGTCTGTTTCGAGGTGCGAATCGTCGACGACCTCGCGCACCGGCTGGTCGCGCAGGCGCATGAGCTCGACGTCGTGCTGCTCCCGAATCTGTACGGCGACATCCTGTCGGATGCGGCGGCCGCGCTGATCGGCGGCCTTGGACTCGCGCCGAGCGGCTGCTACGGCGAGAGCTACGCGTACTTCGAGCCCGCGCACGGCACGGCGCCGGACATCGCCGGGAAGAACGCGATCAATCCGACGGCGACGCTGCTCTCCGGGGCGCTTCTGCTCGAACATCTCGGCTTCGTGGACGAGGCGCGCGCGCTCGAGCGCGCCATCGCTGCGACCTACGCCGACGGGCGTGCGCTACCGCCAGACCAGGGCGGACGCGCGAGCACCACGGAGTTCTGCGCGGCCGTCGCGAGCCGGCTCTTTCGCTAGCGGCCCTTGTTCAGTCGCCCGATGTCGATGTAGCGCCGGATCTTTCCCTTGCTGTTGAACGGCGAGCCCTCGCTGTTCCAGAACTCGATCCGATTTCCCGTGCCGGTCTGCACGTTCACGATGATGTCCGAGATGATCCGGTTGTCCTTCGGGTCGGGAACGCCCTCCCAGCCCGGGTACCAGACGCCGTCCGCCGCCTTCGGGTCCTTGTTCTTCACGCCGTCCCAGTCGCTCGAGTAGCGGTGGTTGTGCCAGATGATCTTCCACAGCTCCTTCTTGCGGTCGTACGCGAAGCTGTAGAGCGGCTCGTAGGTCTCCTTGTCGACGTAGATGTCCTTGTGGTGGTACGGGTGGTCCTCGTTTCGCGGATCGAAGCGGATGATCCAGGCGTTGCGGACCTCCCAGCGATCGCTCGCGAACGAGAAGCCGTAGGGGCCGAAGTTGTACGAATCGGCGTAGGGGTAGGCGAGCGACTTGGTGTTCATCGGCGCGATCACGGTCTGCTCGCCGACGCACTTCCACTCGTACTGGGGCGGGATTCCCGCGAAGCTGCGCAGGTCGTCCATCGTGAAGTCGGTGCCCTGCACCGAGTCCGTGCGCTGCGCCGACGAGATGCGCCGCACGCGCCGCAGGTCCGGCACGTACACCCAGGTGTCGTCGTTCTTCGCCTGCTTCAGCGGCCCGTCCGCGGTCCGGTAGCGGTAGGTGAGAAGCATGATGCCGCGCGCGTCGAACGGCGCGTCGACCTCGATTCCGAACACCGAGTTGCGTTTCTCGTTCGGGAACACGTCGCCTGCGTTCGCGGTCTGGTACTCGGGCTCGACCCGGTTCACCAGCGTGATGACCTTGGCGGTGCCCTCGTAGTACAGCGGCAGCTGCTCGCCGCGATCCCAGTACGTGTAGGACCAGGTCGAGCGCGCGCCGTCGCCGTTCCAGGCCTTCACGAAGTTCCAGATGATCTTCACGCCGGCGTTCGGATCGCCCTTGCAGTCGATCCTCGCGGCCTCGAACGGCTGGCCGGCGCCGTAGTTCACGAGCCCGCCGTCCTCGCCGATCGTGGCCTGGCCCTTGTACTTCTCGCTCATCGCGATGTAGGCGTCGGCCGCCCCGTACTTGCGAAGCGTCGGGCCGATCTCGAGCTGCATGCCTTCGTAGAAGAAGAATTCGCGGTTGGTCCAGAATTCCGACGGCAGGAATTCCTTCAGCTTCTCGACCTGTTCGAACGAAATCGTGTCGCCCTCCTTGAAGGGCGTTGTGGGCAGGACGTCGACGGCCTGCTTCTCCTGCGCGAGCGCGCTCTGGGGCAGGGCGAGGAGTGACGCAAGGACCAGAGCTCGTACACGCATCGAGAGCCTCCAGGAATTCGCGTCCCGATCGCGGGGCACGATGTCGCATCGTATCGCGGGTTGCCGGCTCTCGGATAGAGCAATTTCTCGGACTTACTTCGCGTCGATCCAGTCGATCTCGACCAGGAACAGGTCCGGCGGGGCGCGATAGACGAGCTCCGCCGCGCCGTGGACGAGGTCGACGCGGTAGAGCTCGCGCGGAAGATCGAGATCGGTCGGCTCGTCGTGGTCGCGGACCAGCGCCAGCGCTGCATCGGGGCCGACCGAGCGCGCGTCGACGAGCCGCCGGCGACCGCCGGGGGACCAGACCTTCTCGCAGCCCGCGCCCGATGGATCGCAGCGCACGAGCCCGCGTCGCTGTCGGGCGTAGATGCCGCGCGCGTTCCAGAACAGCGGCAGCGTTCCGCCGGCCGCGAGCGGCTGGCCCGGGTCGCCGTCGTGAAGCGGCGCGAGTGCTCCGCGCAGATCGCTCGGCACACGAAACAGGCGCGGCCAGGCGATCGCCTGGCCCCCGACCGAGAGGGACGTCTCCGAGTCGTCCGCGTCCGGATCGGCCAGCGTCTGCAGCACGACCAGCGCCGCGCCGTCGGGGCTCCAGCGCGGCCGATCGAGCGGTTGGCTTCGACCCGCGACGGGCGTCGCGCGCGCGGGGTCGAGCGCGAGCACGAGCAGATCGCTCTCGCCCTGCTCGTCGACTTCGAGCCCGACCGCGATCCGCCCGCCGCGAGCGTCGGGCTCGGCGTCGAAGTAGCGCGCGGGCTCGGCGATCGGAATCGCGACGCCGCTCTCTGCGTCGACGCGGAGCAGCTCGCTGCGCGGCAGACCGTACGGCTCTTCGGGGTCGACCTCGCGGCTCACCAGAAGCTCGCGCGTCGAGAGCCAACGCGCGGCGCGCGGCCGCTCGACGCGGAGCTCGCGCGCGCCGCGCGCGTCGTGGACGACCAGCGCGCGCGGGGTCTCGGAGTCAGCCGGCTCGAAGATCAGCACGAGCCTTCCGGGTCCGCGAAAGCCCGAGTCGAAGCGCGCGCGCGGCGCGTCGGGCGAACAGGCGAGCGCGAGCGCCGCGAGCAGCGCGGCGAGCGAATTGCGGGTCCGATCGCGGATGTTCGCTCTCCTTCGCCGGCTGGCGCAGTATAGCGGCGTGTCGGGCGCGGGAATCGGCCGGAGTCTGCTGCGGACGCTGCTCTTCCTCGCGCTCGTGGCGGGGATCTACGGCCGTGCGCTGCCGGGTCCGTTCGTCTTCGACGACCAGACCGCGATCGTCGAGAACGAGAGCCTGCACGGCCTGTGGCCGCTCTCGCGCGTGTTTGCGCAGCCGCCCGACCTCACGACCTCCGGCCGGCCGGTCGTCGCGCTCTCGTTCGCGCTCGACTACGCGGCCGCCGGCGCGGACCCGCGCGTTTTCCGCGCCACGAACTTCGCGATCCACGCGCTCTGCGCGCTTCTGCTCGCGGGGATCGTCCGGCGCACGCTCGTCGGGCCGCGGCTCGCGGATCGCTTCGCCGCGAGTGCGGAGCCGATCGCGCTCGCGGCCGCCTTGCTCTTCCTGGTCCACCCGCTCGCAAGCGAGGTCGTCTGCTACGTGAGCGCGCGCACGGAGTCGCTGGTCGCGCTCTTCTACCTGGCGACGCTGTACGGCTCGATCCGCGCGAGCGCGTCCGAGCGCCCGTGGATCTGGGTGGCGTTCGCGATCGCGTGCTCGGTGCTCGGCATGGCGAGCAAAGAGGTGATGGTGAGCGCGCCGCTGGTCGTCGCGCTCCACGACGTGGTCTTCCTGGGTCCGGCCGACGCGCGCCGGCGCCGCGTGCGGATCGCGCTCTGGAGCGGGCTCGCGGCGAGCTGGGCCGTGCTCGGCTTCCTGATCGCGACGCAGCCGCGCACGGAGTCGGCGGGCTTCGCGCTCTGGGTCACGCCGCTGGTCTATCTGGCGAATCAGTGCAGCGTGCTGCCTTCGTACCTGCGGCTGCTGTTCTGGCCGACCGGCCTGCGGATCGACTACGGCCTGCCGCAGCCGCTCGCGCTCGGCGACGTTCGGGCCGGCGCGGCGCTGCTCGTCGGGCTGTTCGCGCTCTCGCTCTACGCGCTCCGGCGTTGGCCGGCCGCGGGGTTCGTCGGGGTGGCGTGCTTCGCGATCCTGGCACCATCGTCGAGCATCGTCCCGATCGTCTCCGAGGTCGGCGCGGAGCGGCGCATGTACCTGCCGCTGGCCGCGATGAGCGCGCTGGCGGTGCCGCTCGTCTGGCTCGGTCTGGCCCGCGTCGGTCGCGCGTGGCTCGGGTGGATTGTCGTCAGTGCCGCGGCCCTCGCGCTCGCGCTCGTGAGCGCGGACCGCGCGGGCGATCACGCGGACGAGATCCGGCTCTGGCGCGCGGACGTGGCCGCCGCTCCCGGAAACGCGCGCGCGCGCTACAACCTGTCCGGCGCGCTGCGGCGCGCGGGGCGCGAGAGCGAGGCGCGCGAGGAGCGCGCGGCGGCGGTGCGCGGCGAGATCGACTTCTACTCGCGCATCCTCCCATTCCAGCCCGACCGCGCGCGCGCGCTCGGCGATCTCGCGGCGATCCACGTCGTGGCCGGAGAGCTCGCGCGCGCGGAGCAGCTCTACGGCGAGCTGCTCGAGATCGACCCATCCGACGCGAGCGCGCTTCGCATGCGCGCGCGGCTTCGCGCGCACCTCGGGCTTTCGGGAGACGCTGGCGCGGCTCCGTGAACCGGCTACGGCGCGGTGTCGCCCGCGGCCGGCGGGAACTGCGCCAGCAGCTCGTCGACCAGCGGCCCGATCTTCGTCTCGGTGCTGCGCCACTTGAACGGCGACAGGCTCGGCCGCGCCAGGTAGCTCGCGCTTCCGATCGTTTCGCCGCGATAGCGCACGCGAAGCTCCGCGTAGCCGAGCACCGGGCGGATGTCCCAGCGGCGGCGCGCGGCGTACCAGAGCGTGTAGTCGCAAACTCCCGCCTCGGTCGCATCGACCACGCGCGCCTCGATCCCGTGCCGCGCGACGCCGGCCTCGACCACGGGCAGGAAGTCCTCGACCACGACGTCCGGATTGCGCTCGATGCAGAGCTGCTCGATCGGGAAGGCACGCGCGGGAACCGGGCTCACCTCGACCGTCGTGCACGCGAGGTGCGCAGTCGCGAGCGCGAAGACGAGCGCTCCAGCGCTTCGCGAGCGGCTGGACCGAGCCGAACCCGCGTGCGAGTCTCGACGCATGTCGCAGTCATCGTCGCACGTCGCGGTCGTCACGGGAACCAGCAGCGGAATCGGCTTCGCGACGGCGCTGCACCTGGCGCGGAACGGCTACCGCGTGTTCGCGGGAATGCGGAACCTGGAGAAGGCCGCGCCCCTCGTCGAAGCGGCGCGAAGCGAGGGGCTCGCGCTCGAGGTGATCGAGCTCGACGTCACTTCGGGGCCGTCGGTCGAGCGCGCGTTCGCGCGCGCCGCGGGAAGCGCCGGCGTCGACGTGCTGGTGAACAACGCCGGCATCGGCGGTGCCGCGCCGCTCGAGCTCGTGCCGGAAGCCGAGCACCGCCAGATCTTCGAGACGAACTACTTCGGGGCGATCCGCTGCATCCAGGCGGTGCTGCCGGGAATGCGCGAGCGCCGCCGCGGCACGATCGCGAACGTCACCTCGACGGTCGGCCGGATCGCGACCGCGAACCAGATTCCCTACTCGGCCTCGAAGTTCGCGCTCGAGTGCGCGGGCGAGGCGCTCGCCATCGAGGTCCGCCGCTTCGGCGTGCGCGTCGTGAACATCGAGCCCGGCGTGATCCTGACCAACATCTTCGAGAACTCCGCCGCCACCACGCGCTACGACAAGACCTCGCCCTACCAGCCGATCATGCGCCGCAACGGCAAGATCTACGCCACCGGCTTCCGCGCCGGCGTGCAGCCGCAAGCCGTCGCCGAGAAGATCCTCGAAGCCATCACCACCCCCGACTACCGCCTGCGCTGGCCCGTCGGCGCCGACGCCATCGGCTTCGAGACCGGCCGCCCCAGGATCTCCGACGAGCAGTGGGTCGCCATGGGCGACGATCTCGGCGACGAAGACTACAACCGCCGCTTTTTCGAGTATTTCGGCATACGGCTCTGAATTGCATTTGCGTCCGGCACGGGGATAGAGTCCCGTGAGGGGTCGCTGAGACGGCTGCTCCATTCTGTTGTTGGGAGAACGATCCGATGCGCTCGCGCTGGCTTCCGCTGCTGCTCGTAGTCGTCCTGGTCTCGCTCTCGCAGGGCTCGTCCGCCGCCACGTTCGACGTGGGCTCGGGCGGTGCTCCGGACTGCACGTTCTGGTGCGTCGACCGCTACCAGCAGGTCTACGCGTCCTCGATCTTCTCCGGCCCGGTCTCGATCGACTCGATCAGCTTCTTCGCCGCGCCCCTCAATGGCGGGCCGAACTGGAACGGGATCAGCACCTGGCAGATGACCATCTCGACCAGCACGAATCCCGTCGGCGCGCTCGACCCCGCGTTCATCAACAACGTCGGCGGCGACGTGGCGGTCTTCGACACGCGAACCTTCACCGGAACGCAGAGCGTGAACGACCTGATCACCTTCGATGGCGCCGGGTCCTTCTTCTACGACCCCGGAACGGCGATCTGCTGATCGACATCATCCGCATCGCCGGGCCCGCCCAGGGCGTCGGCCTCGACCGCGGCACCGATCCGACGCTGATGGACCGGGCCTACGCGTTCTCCAGCACGACGACGGCGGACGGCTGGAACCAGGGGTTTGGCAACCGCACCCGCTTCACGACCGTCCCCGAGCCGTCGAGGGCGCTGCTGCTCGCGCTCGGACTCGCCGGGCTGGGGCTCGGCGCGCGAAGGGTGTCGGCGCGCCGCTAGTCCAAGGCCCGCTCGCCGGGGTATCTTCGCAAGCGTGACTCGTGCGCTCGTCGGGTGGCTCGTCTTACTGGCGATCAGTCTCGCCGCGGACTCCGCGCTGGCGGACGCACAGCGCAAGCTCGAGTCGGGTCGCAAGGCGCTGGAAGCGGGCGACTCGCGGGAAGCGGCCGAGGACTTCGCGGAAGGGCTCGACGACGCGCGCGAGGAGAAGTCGAGTCAGCTGGTGCTGCAGCTCTGTCTCGAGCTCGGCGAGCTCTACGCGACCTACCCGGATCTCGGCCACGAGCAGGACGCCGAGCCGCTGCTCGTCGAGGCGCGAAAGCTCGCCGAGTCGGGGCTCGCCGCTGGGCACAACGCGCGGCTCGAAGCGCTGCGCCGGCTGGGCAGCTACTACGCGGTCGAGGGTCGCAACAGCGACGCGATTCCCGTGCTGGAGCAGTGGCTGAACGAGGCCGCGGGCGCGATTCCGCCCGCCCAGCTCTACAAGTCCTACGAGGCGACGATGCTGCGCGAGGCCTATGAGAGGGTCGGGAACTCCGAGGGCACTGCACGGCTGCGCAAGCTCGCCGAGGACCCGTCGGCCCAGCGCGAGGCGGTCGCGAAGGTGGCGGAGCTCCCGCGCGACCAGCTCTACCTCGAGCCGAACGCGATCGACGCTTCGGGCGCGCCGATCTATCTGCACTTCGACCCGGGCGTGACCCCGCTGCGTGTCTCGGTGGCGCTGCCCGAGACGCCCGCCGCCGACGGCGACGCCGAGCAGACGCGCGAGGTCGCGATTCGCGGCATCCGCGAGTGGGAGACCGCGATCCAGCGCCTGCGCCCCGACTTCCGGATAGACATCGAGCGCGACGTCGCGAGCGCGCCGATCCGGGTCGCCTGGAGCGACCGCCCGCCGGGCTACTCGGGCGGCACCGGGACCGTGCGCGCGGAGACCAGCGACGGGAAGCTCGTCACGCGCGGCGAGGTGATCCTGTCGGCGAAGCCGCTGCCCGGCCGCGGTGAGAAGCTCTCCCTCGGCGAGGTGTACGCGAACGCGGTCCACGCCTTCGGCCGCGCGCTCGGCCTCGGCTACTGCCAGGACTGCGACTCGATGCGCAGCATGGGCTGGAAGCTTCGCGAGGGCCCGGTGCGCCCGACCGACCTCGACCTGCGCACGCTCGAGGCGCTTCTCGCGCTGCCGAACGGCGAGCGCGCGGGCGAGCCGAGGTCGACGGACGGCGTGCTCGCGGACCTGGCGTTCGTCAACACCGGCGACGACCGGCACATCTACGTGGACATCGCGAAGGCCGGCGCGGCGCCGTTCGTCGTGCAGCTCGACACGGGTGCGTCGGAGACGGTGATGACGCCCGTCTACGCGCGCGCGCTCGGCGTGGCCGCGCGCGCGGTGAAGAGCGACCCTCACCGGCGCGAGAGCGTGACCGGCAAGGACGTGCTTTTCTGGGTCACCGATCAGTTCTCAGGGCCCAGCGACACGCGCTGGAGCTACGCGCTGCTCGGCGGCTCGTATCTCGAGAGCTATGTGCTCGAGGTCGACGTGTCGGGCCGGCGCGTGCGCCTGCTCGATCCGGCGGTGCACGCCGTGGGCGGCGAGAAGCCACGCGCGGGAGAGCACGTCGTCGATCTCGAGCTTGCGCACTCGTGGCCGCTCGTCGAGGTGAGGCTCGGCAGCGGCACGACTACCGCGCTGATCGACACGGGATCGATGGGCAGCGTGAACCTCACGCAGGAGGCCGCCGCGCGGCTCGGCATCGCGCTGGACCCGAACGCACCGCGCCGCAAGTGGCAGAACGTGCTGGGCACGGCGGTCGCAGCGGTGCAGCGCGTGCCCAGCGTGGGCATCGGCGCGCTCACGGTGGAGGACGTCGAGCTCGACATCGCCCTGCGCGACAGCGGCGTGCGCATCGAGCGCATGATCCTGCAGAACGAGACGCTGCTGGGGCTGGAGCTGCTGCGCCGCTTCGTGGTGCGCATCGACTATCCGCGCAAGAAGCTCGGCCTCACGGCGCTCGCGACCGACGTCCCACCCTGAGGATCGCGTGCCAGAGTCGGCGCTCGATCGCCGCGCCGATCTCCATCCCCTCGGTCGGCGCCGCGAACGGTCCCGCAGGGTGCTGCGGTTCTGTGGTAGCGGGGACAGGATTCGAACCTGTGACCTTCGGGTTATGAGCCCGACGAGCTACCGGACTGCTCCACCCCGCACCGAGTGGGGCGGAGGATTGCGCGGAGTGGGGGTGCTGTCAATTCGCGAGGAGGATTCGAGCAGTGCCTCAAGGAGTTGGGCCAGGGGCTTGCGGCATCGGCGATGCGCAGCTCGACACGTCTTCGCGTGCCGGGGCCACTTTCCCGCAGGGCTCATCTCCCGAGCGCCTCGAGGAGGGATGGATATGACGCGTCGGAACCGGGTCGCGGCGGCGATCCTCGCGCTTGCGGCCGCGGCGCCGCAGCTCGCGGCCGCGGACTACTGGCGCTACGAGACGGAGACCGGCGCGGTCGCCTTCACCGACGACCCGAAGGGGATTCCGGCGAAGTACCAGGCGAGCGCGCGGGCCGTGCAGGAGGAGAGCCTGTTCGACTACGGCCGGCTCTCGGTGGTCGATTCGGACGCGAACCGCGCCCCGACACGCGAGCGTGTCGGGCGCGACGAGGCCGCGGTGCCGGTGTTCGCCTGGCCGGTCTCGCAGGCGCCCTCGGCCGTCCCGCGCTCGGAAGGCGCGACCTCGCGCGTGCGCGTGAACGTGAACGGGATGCAGGTCGACGTGGAGGGTGCCGAGGACGACGACGAGCCGCTCTACGTGGACCGCGGCCAGTACTTCGACATGAACGACGAGTACTTCGATCGGCGCGGGATCACCTCGCCCACCACGATCATCCGCCGCGGCGACAAGCCGATCGCGTACATCGACGAGCGCTGAGGCGAGCGGCTAGCGCTGGGGACTGGCGGGAACCGGCTCGGCGCCCGCGGGCCGGGCGACCGCCTCGAAGACGGCCAGGTCCGCCGAGACCTCCCAGCGGCGCTCGAGCTCCAGGAAGCGCCAGGTCTGCTTCTGGCGCAGCTTGCGCTCGGTCAGCGCAGGCGGGTTGTAGAACTCCCAGGAGACGAGCACGTCGACCTCGCGCCCGCCGACCCCCTTCGGGACGGCGCTCAGCACCTCGACCGATGTGAAGCGGAACGGGCCGGGGTCGCCGTCGAAGAGCGCGAAGAACGGCTCGCGCTGGTCGGGCGCCATCTGCGCGGCGGCTTGCTGCAGGCGCCCCCAGCGCAGGTCCTGGTTGTAGGCCTCCGCCGTCTCGTCCACGCTCGGGAAGCCGTGCTCGCCAAACGAATCCGCGATCAGCGCGGGAATCGCGCAGGCCGCAAGCAGCGGCGCGAGGAGCGAGAGGCCGATCGCAAGAACCCGTCGCAGCATCGAGCATTCCCCCCGGGCAGACCTATCGGCTGCAAAGTGGCATTTTCCGAAGCGCAGGGCAGGGGAGGCAGGGGAGAGAGGCGTGGCACCGGGGCGGGAGCTTCTGCTGGGGATCGACATCGGCGGCACCAAGACCCAGATCGCGCTGGGCCGTGCCGACGGCGAGCTGCTGCGCGAGGCGCACCTCGAGGGCTGGACTTCGGGCGATTTCGAACTCGACTTGGAGACGATCGCCGCGCGGGCGCTCCGGCTGCTCGACGAGGCGGGCGCGTCGGCGGACGAGATCGACGCGGTCGGCGTCTCTGCACCCGGACCCCTCGACCCGGTCGCGGGCGTGATCCGGCGCGCGCCGAACCTTCCGGGCTGGGTGGAGGTGCCGATCCGAGCGCGGCTCGAGCAGCGGCTGGGCCGGCCCGTCCGGCTCGAGAACGACGCGAACGCGGCCGCGCTCGCCGAGTGGCGCTTCGGCTCGGGGCGGGGCTCGCGCGCCTTCGTCTACCTGACCATGAGCACCGGCGTCGGCGGCGGGCTCGTGCTCGACGGCCGGCTGTACCGCGGAGCGCGCTACGGCGCCGGCGAGATCGGGCACATCCCCGTCGTGCCGGGCGGGCTCCGCTGCGTCTGCGGCCTGCGCGGCTGCCTGGAGGCGTATACGGGCGGCGCGGCTCTGGCCCGGCGGATTCGCGAGGACCTCGAGGCGGGCGCCGCGAGCTCGATCCGAGGGCGCGTCGCGGGCGATCCGTCTCGGGTCAGCGCGCGCGTCTGGGTCGAGGCCGTTCGAGCCGGCGACGCCTACGCGGTGCGCCTCTACGAGGAGTGGCTCGACCGGCTCGCGCAGGGCCTCGCGATCGTGGTGCTCGCGCTCGATCCCGACCGGATCGCGCTCGGCACGATCGTCGCGCACAACACCGATCTGTTTCTGGTGCCGCTTCGCGAGCGGCTCTTCGCGCGCATCTGGCCGCACCTTCGCGACACGGGCGTCGTGGCGATCGAGCTCGGCGAGCGGCTGCCGGCCTACGCGGGGCTGTGTACGGCGCTGCTCGAGCCGCTCGATTCCCGGTCCGAAAGGCCGAAATAGCCCTCGCGCCAGACCTCGACGAATTCTCGAAGTCGGCCCGCCGAAACGGCCTCGCGCAGATCCCGCACGAGCTTCATGTAGTACGCGATGTTGTGCAGCGACAGCAGCCGCGCGCCGAGCGAGTCGCCGCTCTGCAGCAGATGCCGCAGATACGCGCGCGAGTGGCGCCGGCAGACCGGGCAGGCGCAAGCTGGATCGAGCGGCAGGCGCTCGTCGCGAGCGCTCGCGTTGCGCAGGTTGAGCCGGCCGCGCGACGTGAACACCGAGCCGTGTCGGCCGTTCCGGGTCGGCACGACGCAGTCGAACAGGTCGACGCCCGCCTGCACCCCCGAGACCAGGTCCTCGGGCAGGCCCAGGCCCATCAGGTAGCGCGGCGCTTCGGCGGGAAGCTCGGCGACCGCAGCGACGACCAGCCGCTCGCGCTCCTCGGCCGACTCACCCACGCCCAGACCGCCGATCGCGAAGGCGTCGAAGCCGAGCGCGCGCGTGCGCGCGGCGCTCTCGGCGCGCAGCTCGCAGTCTCCGCCGCCCTGGACGATGCCGAAGAGCCGCTGGTCGGCGCGCCGGTGCGCGGTCCGGCAGCGCGCGGCCCAGCGCTCGCTGCGCTCGAGGCAGGCGCGCGTTCGCGCGCGCGCATCGTCGCTCTCCGGGACGATCGCCTCGAACTCGTCGAGCACGACGATGAAGTCCGCGCCGAGCGCCTCCTGGATCTCGATCGCCCGCTCCGGCGACAGGAACACGGTGCGCCCGTCGACGGGGCTCTTGAACTCGACGCCCGCCTCGCCGCGCTTGCAGTGCGCGCCGAGCGAGAAGACCTGGAATCCGCCGGAGTCTGTAAGGATCGGCCCCGACCAGCCCATGAATCCGTGCAGCCCGCCGTGCGCGCGCACCAGCTCCTCGCCCGGTCGCAGGCTCAGGTGGTACGTGTTCGCGAGCAGCCCCTGCACGCCGACGCGCGATAGCTCGTCCGGGCTCAGACCGCGAACCGCGCCGTAGGTGCCGACGGGCAGGAACGCGGGCGTTTCGAGCACGCCGTGGCTCGTCACGAAGCGACCCGCGCGCGCGGCCCCATCGCGCGCTTCGAGCGCGAAGCTCGGTCTGTGCCCCGCGGCTAGCGGATCCAAAGCGCATCTCCGTAGGAGAAGAAGCGGAACTCCGCCGCGATCGCGTGCGCGTAGGCGCGCCGGGTCGCCTCGACCCCGGCGAACGCCATGACCAGCGCGAGCAGGCTCGAGCCCGGCAGGTGGAAGTTGGTGATCAGGGAGTCGACCGCGCGGAACTCGTGTCCGGGCAGGACCAGGAGCGTGGTGTCGCCGGCGCCCGCGGCGCCGCCCGTGGTCTCGAGCGCGCGCACCACCGTCGTTCCGACGGCGATCACGCGCCCGCCTTCCGCGCGGGTCTCGGCGATCGCGCTCGCGGTGGCCTGCGGCACGCAGAAGCGCTCCGCCTCGAGGCGGTGCTCCGCGAGCCGTTCGCAGCGGATCGGGCGGAAGGTTCCCGGGCCCACGTGAAGCGTGACCGTCGCGATCCGAAGCAGGGCCGCGAGCTCGCGCGTGAAGTGCAGCGACGCGGTCGGCGCGGCGACCGCGCCCGGCTCGCGCGCGAAGATCGTCTGGTAGTCGGCGAGATCCCTCGCGTCGGGCGCCTCGCGCGCGATGTACGGAGGCAGCGGCGCCTCGCCGAGCGACTCGAGCACGCTGTCCTCGGAGCGGCCGTCCGCGCTCTCGAATGCGAGCCGGCAGGCGCCGCCGGGAAGCACCTCCACGACCTCCGCGGAGAGCGCGCCGAAGACGAGCGCGAGCCCCGGAACGAGTCTTCCTCGCGCGCGCACGAGCGCGGTCCAGGTCCCGTCGGGGCGGCGCTCGAGGAGCAGCGCCTCGGCCCTTCCGCCGCTCGCCTTGCGCCCGCGAAGCTTCGCAGGGCGCACGCGCGTGTCGTTCACGACCACCAAGTCGCGGGGATCGACGTGCGCGGCGAGGTCGGCGAAGCGCAGCTCCGCGAGCGCGCCGTCCCCTCGGTCGAGCACCAGCAGTCGCGCGGCGTCGCGCGGCTCGATCGGCGCCTGCGCGATCCGCTCGGGCGGAAGCTCGTACTGCAGATCGGCCGGACCGATCACGGCCGACCCAGCGTCGCAAGCGTCTCCGGCTTCTCCGCGAGCGCGTCGTACGAGAACAGCGCGATCCCGGCCGGCGCAACCTCGCGCGCGAGCGCGAGCTGGTCTCTGATTCGCGCGGGCTCCGACGCGAAGAGCCAGCTGCCCAGACCGAGCCAGACGCGCTCTCCGCCGACGCCGCCGCGCAGCGCGTGCGCCTGGTAGCGGAGCAGTCGGTCGTCGCGCGTGTACGCCATCGCGACCGCGAAATCGAGCAGGCCCTCGTCGAGCCAGCCGCGCCAGTCCTGGAACGACGTCAGGTACGCGCGGTCCGCGTACGCCATGGCGGCGGCCGAGAGCTGCCACGTCTGCGGAATGCGACCGCGCAGCGCGGCGACCAGCTCGCGCACGCGCTCGCGGCGGAATCCGTCCCACGCGTCTCCGCGCGAGAAGCCGCCGTTCGCCTGAGCGAAGCGCGCGCGCGCCACCTCGCCGTAGCCGAAGTCGAGGCCCAGCGAGAAGCGGGATCCGGGGGTCATCGGCAGCGCGAACGGGTAGCGGATGTAGTCCAGGTGCAGGCCGTCCAGCTCGGGCGCCGCGCGGACCAGGTCGTCGACGGTGGCCTCGAGGTGCGCGATCACGCCGGGCACGGCGGGATCGAGCCAGAGCCCCGGCGTCTCGAGCTCGAGAAAAGCTCTCTCCGGCTTGGGCACGTTTCCGTCGGGATAGTCGAGCAGGCTCCGACCGCGGCTGTCGACCAGGACCGCCTCGCGTCCGACCGCGCGCAGGATCGGCGCGCTTCGGTTCGACGCGAGCGCAAGGCAGTTGAACCAGGCGTGCACGCGCAGGCCCCGCGAGTGCGCGCGCGCGATCAGATCGGAGAGCGGCTCGGGTGCGGTCGGATCGCGCGCCTGGAGCGCGCGAAACGGCGCGTCGTCCGCGTGCGTCGACGCAAACCAGCTCCGGCCCGCGCGATGCACCTGCACGAAGAGATCGCTCGCTCCGAGCGCGACCGCGCGCTCGATCAGGCTCGCGATCTTCTCCGGCGACTCGAGCGCTCGCTCGCTGCCCTCGGCGAGCACCCAGAGCCCGAGCCCGGGCTTCGGCGGGGCGGGTGGAACTGGCGCGACCGCCTCTCGCGAGCACGCACAGACGAGCAGCGCCGCGAGCGAGATTCGGAAGAGGGCGCGCATGGCTGGCGGCGAGCGTAGCAGAGGCCGGGAAACGCGCCGTTCTCGCTCGACGCCGACGTGCCGGTTAGATTCGTGGCCCCGCATGACCGCCCGGCCGATCCACGCTGCGATGCTCTGGCGCGTCTGCGCGCTCGCGACGCTACTCGCGTTCGCGCCCGCCGCCGCGGCCGACGAGACCGAGTCGCAGATCGCGGCGACCCTTCGGGAGGCCAACGCGCTGCGCGAGGCGGGGAGCTACGCGAAGGCCGCAAAGCGGCTGCGCCGGCTGGAGAAGACCGAGCTCGGGGCGGGCGTCGGACTGCTTCGCGCGCGCCTGCACCTGGCCGATGGAAACGCCGCCAAGGCCGCAGAGGTCGCCGAGGCCTCGCTCCTGCTCGATCCGCCCGCGGAGCTGCGCGCGCATCTCTACGCCGAGCTCGCTCGCGCGCGGCTCGAGCAGAGTGACCTGGAGGGCGCCCGGCGCGCCAAGGAGAGCGCCTGGAACGCGACCGGCAGCGCCGACTACGCGGCGGAGCTCGCGGTCGAGATCGCCCGCGCGTACGAGCAGGGCGCGCGGTCCGCCGAAGCCTTCGAGCTCTACGAGCGCGCCTGGCGCAGCTGGCCGCTCGCGCCTGCATCGGTCGAGGCTTGGACTCGCGCGCGGGCGCTCGGTCCGACGCTCGGAGCTCCCGAGCCGGACGTCGGGGCGCTCGTCGCTCGCGCCGACCGACTTCGAGCGGCGTTCCGCTGCGAGCAGGCACTGCCGCTGTACGAGACGGTGCTCGCGCGCGCGGATGCGACGGCGGCCGCGAAGCAGCGCGTCGAGGGATCGCGCGCCGACTGCCTCTTCGCCGGACGCCGCTACCCCGAGGCGCTCGAGGCCTATCGCCAGATCGCCGCGCGCGAGCCCGCCAATCGCGACGCGAAGATCCTGATCGGCCGATCGCTGCTGCGCTCAGGCCAGCAGAGCGCGGCCGTCGCCGCGTTCGAACGGCTCACGCGCTCGAAGGACGCGCTCACGCGCACGCGCGCGCGCGCGCTGCTCGCGATCGCGGTCGAGGACACCGAGCCCGCGCGCGCGTTCGAGCTGCGGCGCGAGGTCGAGCGCCAATCCGAAGACCGGGCGCTCGCGGCCGAGGCGCGCTGGTCGCTGGCGTGGGCGGATTTGCGGGCAGGGCGCGACGAGCAGGCTCTGCCGCGGCTCGACGCGCTCGCCGACGGTCCGAGCAGCGACATCGAGGTCCAGCGCGCGCGCTACTGGCGCGGCGTGGTGCGCGCGCGCTCGGCGGCCCCGCTCAGCGCCGAGACGGGTGGCGTGCAGCTCCGCGCGCTCGCCGAGGACGTGCCGCTCTCGTACTACGGTCTGCTCGCAGCGCAGCGCGTCGGGTCGAGCGCGCCCGAGCGCGGCATCCTCGGACCGAGGCTCGCGCCCGCGGAGTCCGCGCCGCTGCGCCGTGCCCGACTGCTGGTCGACGGCGGCTTTCCCGAGGTCGCCCAGGACGAGCTGGTCAGCTTCTCCGACGCAGCCCGCCTGGGACGCGAGCAGCGCATCGACCTCGCGCGGCTCTTCTACCGCACCGGCGATCCGCACCGCGCCCAGCAGCTGATCCAGAGCGGATTCGGCGCGGCGCTCGAGCGCGGCATCGACCCGATCTGGCGCGACGCATGGGAGCTCGCCTGGCCGCAGGCGTTCCGCGAGTGGGTCGCAAGCGCCGAGCAGGAGTTCCGCTTCGACCCGGCGCTGGTGTACGCGATCATGCGGGAGGAGAGCGAGTACCGCCCCGAGGTGAGCTCTCCCGCGGGCGCCCTCGGGCTGATGCAGATCATCCCGCCGACGGCGAACCGGATCGCGGCAGAGCTCGCGCTCGCAGGCTTCGAGCCGGCCCAGCTCTTCGATCCCGCGCTGAACATCCGCTTCGGAACCTTCTACCTGCGCTCGCTGGTCGCGCGTTTCGATGGCTCGCGGCCGTTGGCGATCGCGTCGTACAACGCGGGGCCGGAGGCGGTCTCGCGCTGGCTCCGCCTGGACGGTGCGCAGCCGGACGACGTGTTCGTGGACTCGGTGCCTTACGGGGAGACGCGCCGCTACGTGAGGCGCGTGCTGCGCTCCTACCACCTCTACCGGCTGCTCTATCCGGAACCGCCCGCTCAAAGCCCCGCGTCGTCCGACCGATAGCGGGGCATGACCAAGGCGATCCTGGCGCTGCTCGTCCTGTGCATCGCGCTCGGCGGTGCGGGCTATTGGAACTACTCGCGAAACGCCTCGCTGGAAGCGGATCTTCACCTGCCGAGGCCCTACGCGTCGGTTGCGACGCGCGACGTGGGAGAGCTCCTCGCGGCCTACCAGGGCGAGCTCGATCGCCTCAAGGGCAGCGTCGGCAAGGCTCCCGGCGGTGCGGACGTGATCGACCGGTTCGACGCCAGCGACGTCGGCGGCAAGGCGGAGGGCTTCGCGAGCTTCCAGCGCGAGAATCAGCGCTGGCGGAACGGCCGCAGCCGGATCTTCGAGCTCGAGAAGACGATCGCCGATCTGCGCCTCGAAAAATCGATCCGCGACCGGGGGCTCGACGACGCTCGCAAGCGGCTCTGGCTGCGCCTCACGACCTTCTGAGGACCGCGCTAGTCGTCGTCGTCATCGGCGGCAGGCTCCTCGTCCGGCTCCTCGATGTCGGGAGTCTCGATCCCGCCGTCCTCGATCTCGATGTCCTCGAACCCGGTGACGTCGGCGTCGATCGGCGTGTCGAGATCCTCGCCCTCGTCGATCGGCGGCGGCGGCTTGATCGCCTTCTTCGGTGCGGCCGGCGCCGCGGCCTTCTTGGCTCTGGATCGCTTGGGTTTCTCGAATGCGGGCGACTGGCGCTGATCCGCATTGCACTTCGGGCAGTGCGGATCGGGCTTGTTCATGTCGTAGAACTTGGCCGAGCACGAGTAGCAGGTCCATTTCTGGCCGAGCTTGGCCTTGCGAGCGGCGGCATCCATGCGTTCAAGCGCTCCTTTCGCGCGGGGTATACCACGGGTCTGCGAGAGGGCAAGCCGTGGTTGGGTCTGGCGAGTTTCTGGGATCCGTCTGATTTAACAGAATGCTACTTATCGGAAGCTGGTGCCGGGGCTGCGGGCGCGAGCGATTCGAGCTTGGACTGCTC
>VGRW01000062.1 GCA_016875225.1 Deltaproteobacteria bacterium | reverse complement strand
TTTTCGAGGGCCTGGAGGGAGTCTCGGGCACCGGCCTGGACCTGAAGCCGACCTATCGCGCCGGCTTCGAGCGCGACTACGAACCCCGCGACGACGACTGGCTGGGCCGGCCCGGGCTCGACGTCTTCTACAAGCCGACCTCCTCGATCACCGCCGTCGCCACCTTCAACACCGACTTCTCCGACACCGCGGACGATTTGCGCCAGACCAATCTCACCCGCTTCCCCATTTTCTTCCCGGAGACGCGCGACTTCTTCCTGCAGGACGCGGGCATCTTCGACTTCGCGGGCATCGTCGACAACGGCAAGCCGTTCTTCTCGCGAAGGATCGGCAAGGTGCCCGGCGACGTGGTGCCGATCGACGCCGGCCTCAAGACGACCGGTCGCGTCGGCGACTTCAACTTCGGCGCGCTCTCGGTGCTGACCGGCGCCGCCGCCGGCTACGACCGCGAGAGCCTGACCGTCGCGCGCGGCAGCATGAACCTGTTCGCCGAGTCGTCGATCGGCGCGATCGCCACCCGCGGCGACCCCCTCTCGCGCGAGGCCGACAGCGTGACCGGCATCGACCTGCGGCTGCGCGACTCGGAGTTCCAGGGCTCGAAAATCATCGCCGCCGACTTCTACGCCGTGCGCGCCGGAACCAGCGCCAAGGAGTACGCGTACGGCGCGCGCATCGACTACCCCAACGACCGAGTGAACTTCGGACTCACCTACCAGTCGCTCGGCGAGGAGTACGATCCCCCGCTCGGCTTCGCGCCGCGCACCGGCGTGCAGCAGTGGATCGGCCGCTATCGCCAGCGCTGGCGCCCGAAGGACTCGCTCCTGCGCACCGTCGACGCTCGCGCCGAGGGCTTCGGGTTCGCCGGGCTCGACGGCAAGCGGCAGTCGACCAGCATCCTGTTCGCCCCGCTGGACCTGATGGACAACTACGAGGACCGCTTCTTCTTCGGCTATCTCGTCAGCGAGGAGCAGCTCGAGTCACCCTCGACCTTCTTCGTCGACTCCTATCTGCCGGCAGGCGACTACGACTTCCAGCGCTGGGTCGTCCACGCCGAGACCGGCCTCGGCCGCCCGGTCGCGCTGCTGGCCGAGCTGATCTGGGGCCCGTTCTACGACGGCTTTCTCTATGCCTGGTGGACGCGCCTCGAGCTGCGGCCCTCGCCGCACCTCTTCTTCTCGCTCGAGTACCGCGAGAACGACGGCCGCCTCGATCCGAAGACCGCCCCCGACGGCACCTTCTACGACGGCAACTTCACCGAGCGGCTGCTGATCGCGAACCTCTCCTTCGCATTCACCGAGAGCATCTCCTGGACCAACCTCGCCCAGTACGACAACGCGAGCCGCACGATCGGCCTGAACAGCCGCCTGCGCTGGGAGGTCGAGTCCGGCAACGACCTCTACCTGATCTGGAACAACGGCTGGAACGCCGACCACACCAGCGTCCAGCCGTACGTGACCCAGGCCTTCGCCAAGATCGCCTGGACGTTCCGGTTCTAGGCTCCGCGGCCCAGCCGTGTGTTTCGGTCGGTCCGAAATGGCGATACCCGTGGTCAGCTCTTCGGCCGCCGCCGACCGGGTACAGGTAGAGCTGCTCCGTCGGGCCGGAGCCGCCCGCCGCTTCGAGCTGGCGCGGTCGCTGAGTGCGTCGGCAATCTCGCTGGCGCGCGCGGCGATCCGGGAGCGGAATCCGGGATTGACCGAGCGCGAAGTGCTGCTGCGCTTCGCCGAGTCGCACTACGGCGCCGCGCTCGCGCGGGCGGTGCGCCGCCACCTCGGCCGCGCGGAGCGGTGACGGCGCCCGACATCGCAGATGCGCTGGCGCTGGTCGTCGCGCGCGCCACCCTCGACGTCGATCTCCTCGCTGACCTGCGGATCGAGCACGTGGATCCCTTCGTCGTCTAGATCTCGGACGCCTACTACGTCGATCTCGACGCTGGCCGGGAGGCGGTCCGTCGCCGCGGAGTCGACATCTACGTCCTCCCGGAGCGGAGCTTCGACCGCGAGTCCTTCCGGCGCCGGAGGATGCTTCGGATCGCCGATCTGCTCGAGCGAGCCCTCGCCGTCGTGCAAGCGGAACGCTGATTCACGCCGTTCGGTGTCAGCGCCCGCGCGGCTAGTGCGAGAGCCGCTTGAAGTGCATGCGGTGGGGCTGGTCGGCGTCGGTGCCTTTGCGGCGGTGCAGGTCGGCCTCGTATTCCTGGTAGTTGCCCTCGAAGAACTCGACGTGGCTCTCGCCCTCGAAGGCGAGCATGTGCGTCGCGATGCGGTCGAGGAACCAGCGGTCGTGCGAGATCACCACCACGCAGCCGGCGAAACCGAGCAGCGCCTCTTCGAGTGCGCGCAGCGTGTCGACGTCGAGGTCGTTGGTCGGCTCGTCGAGGAGCAGCACGTTTCCGCCCGCGCGAAGCGTGCGCGCCAGGTGCAGGCGGTTGCGCTCTCCGCCCGAGAGCATCGAGACGCGCTTCTGCTGGTCGGGTCCCTTGAAGCCGAAGCTGCCCACGTAGGCGCGGCTGGGCAGCTCGCGGCTGCCGACCTTCATCTTCTCCTCGCCGCCGCTGATCGCCTCGAAGACGGTCTTCTTGGGGTCGAGCTCGGAGCGCGCCTGATCGACGTAGGCGAGCTTCACGGTCTCGCCGAGCGTGAACTCGCCGGCGTCGGGCTTCTCGCTGCCGGTGATCATGCGGAAGAGCGTGGTCTTGCCCGCGCCGTTGCCGCCGATCACGCCGACGATCCCTCCGGGCGGCAGCCTGAAGGACAGGTCGTCGATCAGAAGCTGCTCGCCGTAGCCCTTCGCCACGTGCTCGGCCTCGATCACCTTGTCGCCGAGCCGCGGCCCGGGCGGGATCGCGATCTCGACCGTCTCGGGAGCGCGGTTGGCCTCTTCGGAGCGCAGCTTCTCGAAGGCCGCGACGCGCGCCTTGCTCTTCGCCTGTCGCGCGCGCGGCGACATCTGCACCCACTCGAGCTCGCGCTGCAGGGTGCGCTGGCGCGTGCTCGACTTCTTCTCTTCGAGCTCGAGCCGCTTCTGCTTCTGGCCCAGCCAGGCGGAGTAGTTGCCCTTGTACGGAATGCCGCGGCCGCGATCGAGCTCGAGGATCCAGCCGGCGACGTTGTCCAGGAAGTAGCGGTCGTGCGTGACGGCCACGACCGTGCCCGGGTACTCGTGCAGGAAGCGCTCGAGCCAGGCCACCGACTCGGCGTCGAGGTGGTTGGTCGGCTCGTCGAGCAGCAGCAGGTCGGGCTTCTGCAGCAGCAGCCGGCACAGCGCCACGCGGCGCCGCTCGCCGCCCGAAAGCGTACGCACTTCGGCGTCGCCCGGCGGCAGGCGCAGCGCGTCCATCGCGACCTCGAGCGTGCGGTCGAGCTCCCAGGCGTTCACCGCCTCGATCCGCTCCTGGAGCTTCGCCTGCTCCTCGATCAGCGCGTTCATCTCGTCGTCGTCGAGCGGCTCGGAGAAGCGGGCCGAGACGGCCTCGAAACGCTGCAGCAGCTCGCGCGTCTCGGCCACGCCCTCTTCGACGACGCCGAGCACGGTCTTGGCATCGTCGAGAAGCGGCTCCTGCGCCAGGTAACCGATGCGCAGCCCCTCGGCGGGGCGCGCGACGCCGACGAACTCGGGGTCGACGCCGGCCATGATCTTGAGCAGCGTGCTCTTGCCCGAGCCGTTGTGACCGAGCACGCCGATCTTCGCGCCGGGCAGGAACGAGAGCGAGATCTGGTCGAGCAGGATGCGATCGGGCGGGACGACCTTGCGCAGGTCCTCCATCACGAAGACGAACTCGGGCACGTGCGACTCCTCGGATCGGGGCCGCGGAATATAACCGGGGCGCTAGCGTTCGCCGAGCTTCAGGCGGCCCAGCCGCGCAGCCGCGCAGCCTCTTCGCGCAGCAGCTCCGGCCCGCCGAGGAGCTGGCGCGAGAGCGCGCCGCGCCGGAACCAGAGGTGCAGGTCGTACTGCTCGGTGAAGCCGATCCCTCCGTGCACCTCGGTCGCCTTGCGCAGCACTTCGCTCGCGACCTCGGAGACGTGCGCCTTCGCCAGCGCCGCCAGCCGCTGCGCGTCGGCGGGCTCGTGGTCGAAGGCGTGCGCGGCGTACCAGGCCAGCGAGCGCGCGGGCTCGAGCGCCGCGGCCATCTCGGAGAGCATGTGCTTCACGGCCTGGAACGAGCCGATCACGCGGCCGAACTGCTTGCGCTCCATGGCGTAGCCGAGCGCGAGCTCGAGCGCGCGCGTGCAGCCGCCGATCTGGTCGAACGCCAGCGCGAGCCGCCCGGCGGCCAGCACCCGCGGGGTACCTTCGATCAGTGCGGTCGGCTCGGCCGAGCGCAGCCGCAGCTCGCAGATCCGCCGCGTGCGATCGACGCTGTCGAGCGGGACGATCTCGACGCCGCCCGACTCGGCCGAGACCAGCGCGAGCCCGCCCGCGCAGTGCACGAGCAGGCGATCGGCGTCGACGGCGTCGAGCGCGAACAGCGCCGTGCCCTCGAGGCGGCCGCGCTCCAGGCGCACGCCCGCGCCGTCGCGGGCCGCGTAGCTCTCGGCCAGGCCGACACCGAAACGCGTTCGGCCCGCGGCGATCTCCGGCAGGACCTCCTTGGCCAGCGGCGCGTTGCCGCAGTCGCGCAGCGCGAGCGCGGCGAGCACGCCGGTCGAGAGGAACGCGCCCGGCGCGGCCGCGCGGCCGAGCTCCTCCGAGACCAGCATCGCGTCGAGGAACGAGAGCCCGTTTCCGCCGTGCGTCTCGGGCACGAGCGTCCCCAGCACGCCGAGCTCCGCGAGCTGCGTGTGCAGGTTCGCGTCGTGGCCGCTCTTGGAGAGCGAGATCTCCCGCGCGCGCGTGGTCGGGTACGCCTGCTCCAGCAGCCGCCGCACCGTCTCCTGCAAGAGCTTCTGCTCGTCCGACAGACCGAAATCCATGATCAGGCCGCCTTGGGCTCGCGCGGCAGACCGAGGCCGCGCTCGCCGATGATGTTCTTCTGGATCTGCGCGGTTCCGCCGCCGATGATCAGGCCGAGCGAGAACATCCACTGCCAGGGCCAGCCGCCGCCGGCGCGCTCGTGGGCGCTGCCGCGCACCAGCGGCCCGAGCTCGCCGAGCACGTCGAGCGCGAGCGCCGCGATCTGGTGGTTCAGCTCGCAGCCGCGAAGCTTGACGATCAGCCCCGCCACGCCCGGGCTCTCGCCGCGCAGCCCGCAGGTGAGCAGCCGCAGCGCGTGGTACTTCATCGCCAGCACGTTCCCTTCGAGCTGGACCAGTCGATCCCGCAGCAGCGGCGAGTCGATCCCCCGCGCGGAGTTCACCGTCTCGGCGTGCATCAGCGCGACGAGCGACGCGAACATCGACTCGGTCTGCGTGGTGTTGCCGAGCATGTTCCGCTCGTGCTTCAGCGTGGTGTTGCCGATCTTCCAGCCCTCGCCGCGCCGGCCGACCAGCGACGACTTCGGCACGCGCACGTTGCTGAAGAACACCTCGTTGAACTCGGCGTGGCCGGTCAGCGTGTGCAGCGGCCGGATCTCGATGCCCGGCGTGCTCACCGGGAAGATCAGGTAGGAGATGCCCTCGTGCTTGCGCGCGTCGGGCTCCGTGCGGATCAGCGCGAACATCATCTGCGCCTCGCGCGCGGTCGAGGTCCAGATCTTCTGGCCGTTGATCACGAAGTCGTCGCCGTCCTCGACCGCGCGGGTCTGCAGCGAGGCCAGGTCGCTGCCCGAGCCGGGCTCGCTGTAGCCCTGACACCAGAGCATCTCGCCGCGGATCGTCGGGCCCACGTAGGCGCGCTTCTGCTCTTCGCTTCCGTGCTCGAGAAGCGTCGGCACCAGCATCGAGGCGCCTTGACCGCCGATCCCCCCGGAGACCCCGGCGCGGCCGAACTCCTCGTCGATGATGATCGACTTCAGCAGGTCGGGCTCGGCGCCGTAGCCGCCGTACGGCTTCGGGATCGTGCGCGCGGCGTAGCCGTTCTCGATCAGGAGCCGCTGCCAGGCGAGCGTGCGCTCGCGCGAGCTGGCCGCGCCGCCCGCGCCCGAGACGCCGCCCGAGCTTCCGATCCCGGTGCTCGGCGCGCTCTTCCTGTGCTCGTCCAGGAACTTGCGAACCTGCGCGCGGAACGCTTCGTACTCCGGCCCGTACTCGAGATCCATCTCGGCTCCTTCGGCCGCATTGTCGCCGCGATCGGCGCGCCGCGTCCACTCGACCCGCTACACTCGCCGCAGATGGATCCTCTGACGGGCGCCCTGATCATCGTTGCGTGTCTCCTGGCCTCGGCCTTCTTCTCCGGCAGCGAGACGGCGCTGCTGCGAATGCGCTCCCACGAGCTCGACGCGGACATCCGCGAGGCGCGCGGCCCGTCCGCCTTCGCGATCCGCGACCTGCTCCGCTCCACCTCGCGGCTCCTCGTCACGATCCTGCTCGCGAACTCGGCCGTGAACATCCTCGGACCCTCGGTCGCGACGGCGCTGGCCGTGCACTGGCTCGGCGACCAGTACGGGATCGTCGCCTCGACCGCCGGAATGACGCTGCTGATCCTGGTCTTCGGCGAGGTCCTGCCCAAGGCGCTGGCCGCTGCGCACCCGCGCCGCATCTCGCACGCCGTCGCGCTGCCGCTGTACCTGTTCCACAAGGCGCTCTGGCCCGTGCACGTGATCTTCGACGGCATCGTCGATCCGTTCGTGCGGCGGGTGGCGGGGGCCGCCGAAGAGGGGCCGCCGATGGCCACGGTCGAGGACGTGCTGAGGCTGGCGCGCGAGGCCTCGGCCGCGCAGCCCGACACACACCCCGACGCCCATCCACTCGAGATCATCGGCTCGGCCGCGGGCGCCGCGAACATGACCGTGATGGAGATCATGGTGCCGCGCGCCGAGATCGTCGCCTTCCCCAAGGAGATCCGGCCGACCGAGCTGATCGAGAAGGTGCTCGAGGAGCGCTACACGCGCGTGCTGATCTACGAAGGGTCGATCGACAGGATCCTGGGCATCGTCCACCTGAAGGATCTGGTGCAGCTGCTCTCGTCGAACGGCACCGATCTGGCCGCGATCCTGAAGCCGATCCTGCGCGTGCCCGGCCGCAAGCCGATCCTGCGCCTGCTCGCCGACATGCAGCGCGGCTTCGTGCACGTCGCGGTGGTGAAGGACGAGTTCGGCGTGACGCTCGGAATGGTCACGCAGGAGGACATCCTGGAGGAGATCGTCGGCGAGATCCGCGACGAGTTCGATCGCGAGGAGCTGCTCACGATCCGCGAGCTGCCCGAGGGCGGCTACGAGGCGCTCGGCCGCGTGAAGGTGGTCGACTTCAACCGCGAGACGGGCTGGGAGGTTCCCGCCGAGCGCGGGGACACGCTCGCGGGTCTGGTCTTCCACGAGCTCGGCCGCGCGCCGCGCAAGGGCGACGTGGTGCGCGTGCCCGGCTACGAGTTCAGCATCGCGGACGTCTCGGGCACGCGAATCACGCAGGTGCTGGTGCGAGAGCAGGGCGACGAACGCCGCGCCCGCCCGGCGTCCGAAGGCTGAGGCGGGCACGGCGATGGGCGGCATCGGCTTCGCGCTCTTCGAGACCCCGCTCGGACCCTGCGGAGTCGCCTGGGGCACGCGCGGCGTGGTCGGCGTCCAGCTTCCCGAGGGCAGCGAAGCGCGCACGCGCGCGCAGCTGCGAAAGCGCTTTCCCGAGTCCGCCGACGCGGATCCGCCGAGCGAGGTGGAGTCGGCGATCGCGGCG
Source organism: Deltaproteobacteria bacterium (assembly GCA_016875225.1). Lineage (NCBI taxonomy): Bacteria > Pseudomonadati > Myxococcota > Myxococcia > Deltaproteobacteria bacterium. The sequence continues at coordinate 13,279 of VGRW01000062.1, read as the reverse complement.
ATCGGTGCGATGCTCCGCGGCGAGCCGGCCGATCTCTCGTCGATCGCGCTCGACATGGACACGGTTCCCGAATTCCGCCGCCGCGTGTACGAGGCCGCGCGCGGAGTCGCCGCGGGCCAGACGATCGCCTACGGCGAGCTCGCCGCGCGGCTCGGCTCGCCCGGCGCCGCGCGCGCGGTCGGCGCCGCGCTGGCGTGCAACCCCTTCCCGATCGTGGTGCCGTGTCACCGCGTGCTCTCCGCGAACGGGAAGCTCGGCGGGTTCACGGCGAGCGGCGGAGCGGTCACGAAGCTGCGGATTCTCTCGCTCGAGGGCGCGCGTGCGGGCGCCGCCCCGCTCGGCTACGAGCCCGACGCGGCGGTCGCGCACCTGCGCGCGGTGGACGCGACGCTCGCGCGGCTGATCGACTCGGTCGGGCCGCTCGGGCTCTCGCAGAAGACCACCGCGAGCCTGTTCGGCGCGCTCGCCGAGGCGATCGTCCACCAGCAGCTGAGCGGCCGCGCCGCGCAGACCATCCACGCGCGCGTCTGCGCTCTGTTCCCGCGCGCGCAGCACGGGCCGAGCGCCGAGCAGATCCTGCGCTGCAGCGACGCCAAGCTTCGCGGGGCCGGTCTCTCTCGCGCGAAGCTCGCTGCGCTTCGCGACCTGGCGCGGCACGCGAGGGCGGGCGAGATCCCGACGCTCGACGAAGCCCGCGAGATCGACGACGAGGCGCTGATCGAGAGGCTCACGCGCGTGCGCGGCATCGGCCGCTGGACCGTCGAGATGCTGCTGATCTTCCGGCTCGGCCGCCCCGACGTGCTGCCCGTCGACGACTACGGCGTGCGCAAGGGCTACGCGGTCGCGTACCGCAAGCGCGCGCTTCCCGCGCCGAAGGAGCTCGCGAAACTCGGCGAGCGCTGGGCGCCGTACCGCAGCGCCGCCGCCTGGTACCTGTGGCGCGCGGCGGATCGAGCGGCGAAGTAGGGCGAAGCGCCGATGGGCCTCTCCACCGACCAGCTGGCGCGGGTCTGCGAGCAGGCGGAGGCCGAGCACATCGCGGCTCAGCTGCGCGCCTTCGCGGAGCTTCGGCCCGAAGCGGGAGCGCAGCTGCTGCCGTTCGCCGGAGGCATCGCCGTTCTGAGCGCTCCGGAGCTCGGTCACAAGCTGAATCGTGTGACGGCGGCCGGCATCGACGAGCCGCTCACTGACGCGGCGCTCGCGGAGCTGGAGCGGCGCTTCGCCGAACGATCGACCGCGCTGGAGATCGACCTTTGCCCTTGTGCGGATCGGCGCAGCTTCGCTCTGCTCGCTGCGCGTGGCTACGCCGTCGACTCCTTCACGAACACCTACGCGATCGATCTCGCCGCCGCTGCGCCGCAGCCCGATCGCTCCGCCGAGCTCTCCATCGCTGAGCTCGAGCGCAGCGACGCCGAGGCGTTCGTCGCCGCTTCCATCGCGGGCTTCTCCGCCAAGCTTGGCGCGCGCTCCGCCGAGCAGCTCGAGCTCCTGGCTCGGATCGCGGTCTTGCGCCCGCGCACCGAGCGATTCGTCGCCTATCTAGCGGGCGTGCTCGTCGCCACCGCGGCGCTGGCGCTGCTGGACACCGACGCGGGTCCAGTCGCACACCTGTTTCTCGCCAGCACCTTGCCCGCGGCGCGCGCCCGGGGCGTGCAGCAGGCTCTGCTCGCCCACCGGCTGCAGCACGCGCGCGAGCTCGGCGCGCGCGTCGCCACCGTCGCCGCGCGTCCCGGGACGACCAGCGCTCGCAACACCGAGCGCACAGGCCTGCGGCTGGTGTTCGAGAAGCCGACCTTCCGCAGGCCGGGCGATCTCCCGCGGCGCGCTGCAAGCGAAGCCGAGCGCCTCCGACGCTGAACGCGCCGCGCGACCAAGTCGGGTTTCTGGTTTCGCGCGGCCGGAGCGGAAGGGTAGGGGGGCGACACGGCATTTCAGCCACGGCGCCGCCTCCGCTTTGGCGCTTCACACGCATCTCCGAGCTCGCTGTGACCGCCCCCGTTTTCTCGATGGGAGTTTCACCCCGACCGCCTCGCGGGTGAGGTCGCCGAAGACCGCCCTACGCGGCGCGTCGAATTCGCAGGGCGGCTTCCAAGCCCGCTGCTTCGACGAGGCGTAGCAGCCGGTCGATGGTCACTCGCTGGAGGCTTCCGGCGAGAATGCCGGTTACCGCACTCCTGGACAGACCGGAACGCTGCGCCAGCTCGGCGTGCGTAAGGTCTCGGCGGGCGGCCTCTCGAACGACCGCTGCGATGAGCTGGGCCTTGAGGGTGGCTTCGAGGGCGCGAGGCTTCGGGATGGAGACGATGCGGGACAGCTGATCCGTCGTCGTCTTCTTGGTCATGCGATCACCTCCTGCAGCCGCCGCTGGGCGACTGCAATGTTGCGTTGCGGTGTGGTCCGAGTCGTCTTCTTGAAGGCGTGCAGTACGTGCACGGAGCCGCGCACCTCGATCCCTCAGACGCAACTCGTGCACGCCACGTCCAATGGTCGGCATCGGCCGCGAGAATGGCATCGCGAGCGAAAGCCCAGCGTCGAGTCGAGCGAGCGCATCCGCAAGATCGCCTCGAATGTCGTCCGGCAGCCCTTCGATCTCGCGACGGCATGCGGCCAAGACGACGATCACCCGCGGAATGTCTCATAAACAAGACGTACCGTCCACGGTGCGCGCTCGGGCTCGGAAGAGGTCGCTGGGCGCTGCGGCCGACCACGCTTCCGCACGCCGCTCACCTCGCCCGAGCACCCCGCGCCCGCTAGACGTCCTCGTCCTCGTCGATCGGCTTCAGCAGGATCGGCGAGGGCGCGTAGTCGGGGCCGCCGGTCCAGCCGGGGATGCGCTCGGCCTCGGCGAGCCAGGAGCGCGCGATCGACTCCTCGAAGACGACGCTGGAGTTGTCGAACGACTCGAGCAGGCTCTCCCAGAGCTCGCGGCCGCCGCTCTGCCACCAGAGCCGCGCGGGGTTCTCGAAGTCGATCGCGAGCTTCACGAGCACGGGGCGCAGCTTAGCGCAAGCTCGGAGGATGCGGGTTGGTGCGACGGCCGGGCGCGAAGCCGTCTTCGCGTCCGGCCCGCTAGCGCCGAAGGCGCGCGCAGCGAGCCACAGGCGAGCGAAGTCAATCGGGCTAGTTCAGCATGGCGGCGCGCATGCGGCTGCGCAGCCGCGAGACCGCCTTGGAGTGGATCTGGCAGACGCGGCTCTCGGTGATGCCGAGGATCTGGCCGATCTCTTTCAGGTTCAGGTCTTCGTAGTAGTAGAGCGAGATCACCAGGCGCTCCTTCTCGGGCAGGCCGGCGATTCCGTTCGCGAGCGCCTGTGTCAGCTCGCGCTGCTTCAGCTGCGCGAAGGGATCCTCGGCGTTCACGTCCTCGAGGTTCCCGCTGGGCAGCGGCTGGTCGTTGTCGCTCTGTCCGCGCAGGTCGTCCAGGTTCACCATCGAGACGCCGCGTGTCTGGTTCACCAGCGTGTGGAACTCGTCGATCGGCAGGCCGAGCGTGCCGGCGACCTCGTCGTGCGTGGCGGGCCGGCCGAGTCTCTGCTCGACGGAGTTGGTGGCCTGCTCGAGCTGGCGGCTCTTCTGGCGCACCGAGCGCGGCACCCAGTCGAGCGAGCGGAGCTGGTCGAGGATCGCGCCGCGTATCCGGAATTCCGCGTACGTCTTGAACTTGCAGTCCTTGGTCGGGTCGTACTTGTCGACCGCGTCCATCAGGCCGATCACGCCGGTGTTGTGCAGGTCTTCCAGGTCGACGTGAGAGGGCAGGCGTACTGCGATCCGGCTCACGATGTAGCTGATCAGCGAGGTGTGCTCGATGACGATCCGCTCTTTCAGCTCGGGCGGCACCCGCCCATGTCGCGCCCACGCTTGCCGGATCAGAGTCTCCATCCGTTCCCTCTCCTTTACGAACGTCCGCGAGTTGCCTTGCGACTGCGCGCGCTCGCATGTGCAAAGGGGGTGCCCGGCGCTGCATCGGCTCGGGGCTGCGCGCTCTCGAGCACCGGCAGGTGCTGCGCACATCGGCGGAAGATCCCGAGAACACACGGGATTTTTCGGTGAGACGGGCGGCGCGCGGCGGCCGCGGGAGAGCGTGCGACGCGCGCGCGGCTGCGCCCGACCGACGGATCCTTGACGCTCGGGCGCCGCGCCTGCGCTGGATTTCCGGCGCTCAACTCCAGCCGCGCACGGCCGAAGCAGGCAGCGTGGACGGCGATTCGGATTCCCTGCGGCCGCTTCCGACGCGGCGGGTCGCGACCCGCTACGTGGTCCGGATCGCGGGGACGCTGCGCGCGGGCGATCGCGCGGTCGAGGGCACGATCGTCGACATCTCCGCCAGCGGGGCGCTCGTGGAGTGCGCGCCGCTCCGCGTCGCGCCGGGCACGAGCGTCTCGATCGATCTCGGCTGCTTCGTGCTCGACCAGCGTGTCTGCATGCTCGCCAAGCACGTGCGCGACACCGCAACCGGCTGTGCGCTCCGCTTCTCCGATCCCGATCCGTTCCTGCGCGTGTTCGTGAAGCTGGTGCGGCTCTTCGAGGACTCGGCGCGCGATCCGCTATTGAAGTCGCTGGCCGACACCTGAGCCACGCGCTCGGGTAGGATCGCCGCATGGACCTCGGACTTCGCGGCAGGACGGCGATCGTGACCGGCGGCGCCTCGGGAATCGGCCTCGAGACCGCGCGCGTGCTTGCGCGCGAGGGCGTGCGCATCGCGATCGCGGACCTCGATTCCGCGCGAATCGCGACTGCGACCGCCGAGCTCGAGAAGCTCGGGGCGGAGGTCGCGGGGGTCGAGACGGACGTCTGCCGCTACGCGGATTGCGAGCGCCTGCTCGGCTCCGCGATCGCGCGCTTCGGCAGCGTCGAGATCCTGGTGGCCAGCGCCGGCATCACGCGCGAGAACTTCTTCCTGCAGCAACGGCCCGAGGACTGGCGCGCGATGGTCGACGTGAACGTGATGGGCGTGCTGCACGTGAATCACGTGGTCGGTGCGCACATGGCCGAGCGTCGCGCCGGCGCGATCGTGAATCTGGGCTCCGAAGCGGGAAAGCTCGGCGAGAAGCGCATGGTCGCGTACTCGGCGACGAAGGGCGCCGTGATCGCGTTCACGAAGGCGTTCGCCGCCGAGGTCGGGCGCGCGAACGTGCGGGTGAACGCGGTCTGTCCGGGAGTCACCCGAACGCCGATGACCGCGAGCATGAGCGACGAGATCCGCGAGCGCGCCGCGCGGATGTACCCGCTCGGCCGGCTCGGCGAGCCGCGCGACATCTCCGCGATGATCGTGTTCCTGGCCAGCGACCAGGCGAGCTGGGTGACGGGACAGGCGGTCAGTGTCTCGGGTGGCTTCGGCCGGGCCTGAGCCCCGCGGGATTCCGCTCCGCCGGGCTGAAACTCCGGGCGGCCGCCGCCGATACCAGAGCTACGAGAGCCCGACATGGCGCAACCGAACACCGCATTTCCCGCCACACTCCTGCGTCAGCGCTTCGAGCGCGCGCGAAGCCTGCCGCTCGCGGCGCAGGTGCGCGAGTGCGCGGACTACCTGCAGAACCCCGAGATCCTGATCGAGGAGTTCATCGACGCCTACGTCGCGGTGGAGAGCTGCTGCGACCCGGCGGAGCAGTGCTTCCGGACCTGCACGCCGGTCGATGCCGCAGCAAAGCAGCGCAAGGCGCTTCTCGACCAGGCCTTCGGCCAGGGGCCGATCTCGGTCTTCGACGTGGTTCCGTACCAGTTCCAGTGCGTCGCACGCGACGTCGTCGCGCTCTCTCGGCTGGTCGACCGCGGCGCGACTCGCGCCGACGGGCTCGACTACCTGGGCCGGATCGTCGACGAGGAGCCGCTTGCGGTGATCGGCGTGGTGCAGGCCGGCGTGGAGAGCTCGCCGTACGCGCTGTTCCTGCGCCTGATCACGTGCCTCTCGGAGCTCGCGCCGGACGCGCAGCTCCGCGCCGCCGACGAGGCCCTCTGGAAGGGCGCGCTCGGCGCGGAGCCCAAGCTCGACCTCCACCTGCTGCTGCAGGAGTCGGAGCCCGACGCCTCGGCCGCGACGCTGCGCCAGCTGACGCACGACCTGGCCGAGGTCTTCCACGTCGGCGTGTCCGAGGAATGGCAGTTCCCCGACGTGCTGCGCAACATCGTCTGCCTGGTGCCCGCGACGGACGGCTCGGAAGAGAACCTGTTCGTCGACTGGTGCGTCTGAGACGCGCCCCGGCCGGGCGACTCACCCGGCCGGAAGCAGCTCGCTCGCGATCCGCCGCGCAAGGTTGCCGTCGATGTCGGCCTTGTGCGCCTTCATGACCGCGCCCATCACGCGACCCAGATCCTTGGCGCTCTTCGCGCCCGATTCCGCGATCGCGGCCTCGACCCAGGCGCGTGTGGTCGCCTCGTCGGCGAGCTTGGGCAGGAACGTCAGGATCACCTCGAGCTCGACCCGCTCGGCGGCCGCCTGCTCCGATCGGCCCGCCGCCGTGAACGCCTCGATGCTCTCGTGGCGCTGCTTCTCGAGCCGGCGCAGGATCGGCAGACACTCCTCGTCCGAGACGGTCTGGGAGGCGTCCTCCTTCATGCGCACCAAGAACGCGGCGCGGATGCTGCGCAGCGCCTGCAGCTCGAGCTTGCGCTGGGCGCGCATCGCGTCTTTCATCTGCTCGTTCACCCGCTCGAAGATCGACATCCGCTCTCCCGTGTCTCGCCGCGCGAAGGAGTCTGCCACAGTGATCCGGATCCGAGCAGGGGCGCTCTGTCTGTTCGTCGTCGGCTGCGTGTCGGCGGGAGCGCCCGCTCCCGGGCCCGCGGTGCTCCGCGCGCCAGCGGCCGTCGATGCCGGCGATGCGTACTCGGCCTGGTTCGCGGACGAGCGCGACGGCGTCGTCTACTTCGGGCTCTCGGACTTCTGGTCGGCGTACTGGGCGACCGGAGATCCGCTGGCCGAGCTCGGCGAGCCGGGCTCGCAGCAGATCGGACGCTTCGATCTGGCGAGCGAGACGTTCCTGCCACCGCTGCTCGTGCGCGAGGCCGGGCCAGAGGTCCGCGCTTCGGTCTGGGACGTGCTCGCGCACCCGAACGGCTGGGTCTACTACACGACGTTCTACGAGGAGATGGGGCGCGTGCACCCGGCGAGCGGCGCGGTCGAGCGCTTCTCCTCGCTCGGCGCGGGGCTGAACGAGCTGGCGCTCGGTCCCGACGGGCGGATCTTCGCGACGCGCTACGGGGACGGCAGCGGCGAGCGGCGCTCGGCCTCCGACGGCGCGCTCGTGGCGCTCTCGCCCGAGGGCCGAAGGCTCGCCGAGATCCGCCTTCACGCGCGCGACGGCGCCGTCACGGCCGCGAAGAGCGTCGCGTTCGATCCGGCCTCGGGGCACGTCTTCGTGAACGCCGACGTGATCCGCAATGCGAGCGACGTGCAGTTCGCGAGCTTCGAGCTCACCCGGGATCTCTCGCTCGTGAGCGCGAGGCTCGGCGACCCGGAGCTGCTCTTCGCCGGGTTCGCGCCCGACGGCTTGGGTGTGCGCGTCGTCGACGACGGCGGCCGGCTCGGGCTCTGGCTGCGCGAGCCCGGGCGCGAGCCGGTCCGGCTCGACCTCGGGCCGCGCCCGCCTCAGGACTTCGCGCAGGACGTCCACTTCGCCCCCGACGGCACGGCCGCGATCGCGTTCTGGTCCGGGCGCATCGAGCTCGTGCGCGCGCGCGCGGGCGGCCTCGAGCGCGCGCGAGTCGATCTGGAGCGGCCGAGCGAGTGTCTGCCGCCGGAGGGGCGCTCGCTCGTGTACAGCGCGTTCGTCACCCCGGACGCGGTCTACGCGACACTGTACTGTGGCGCCACGATCCTGCGCGCGCCTCTGCCCGCGGACTGGCAGCCGGTCGCCCCGCCCGACTAGAGCGAGCGGTCGTGCGCCTTGCCGGTCGGCCGCATCAGGCCCTCCTGCGCGACCGAGGCCACGAGCTTTCCCGCGCGGGTGAAGATCGAGCCGCGCGCGAAGCCGCGCGCGCCCGAGGCGGCCGGGCTCTCCTGGGCGTAGAGCAGCCAGTCGTCGGCGCGGATCGGGTGGTGGAACCAGAGCGCGTGATCGAGGCTCGCGGTCATCACCGGGCCCAGCGCCCCTTTGCGGCCGTGCGGCAGCACCACCGTGGCGAGCAGCGACATGTCGGACGCGTAGGCGACCACGCACTGGTGCAGGAACGGGTCCTCGGGAAGAGCGGACGTGGCGCGGAACCAGACCATGTTCCCGCCGCTTCGCGGCCCGCCGCCGAGGAAGGTCGGCGCCTCGACGTGGCGCAGGTCGATCGGGCGCTCGCCTCGGACCCAGCCGAAGCTCTCCTTCGGGAGCAGGTGGCGCGCTTGCTCGGCGCGCTCGGCCCAGGTCGGCAGGGCCTCCGGTTCAGGCGCGGCGGGCATGTCGATCTGCTGGTGCTCATAGCCCGACTCGTTCACCTGGAACGACACCGACATGTTGAAGATCGCCTGCCCGCGCTGGATCGCGACCACGCAGCGGGTCGTGAAGCTCTGGCCGTCGCGGATCCGGTCGACGGTGTAGAGCACCGGCACGCGCGGATCGCCGGGGCGCAGGAAGTAGGCGTGCAGCGAGTGCGCGACGCGCCCGCTCACGGTGCGGCCCGCGGCCGCGAGCGCCTGGGCGGCGACCTGCCCGCCGAAGAGGCGTTCGCGCTGCCCTTGCTCGTTGCGACCGCGATAGATGTTCTGGTCGATCTCTTCGAGGTCCAGAAGCTCGAGAAGTCCGTGCAGCGCTTCGCCCATGCCGGATGCTTAGCACGTCGGGCGCGCTGCTACACTGCGCCCCGGAGGAGCGGGAGTGGAGATCAACGGCATTGCCCACGTGGTGCTGACGGCGGGCGACTTCGCCAGGTCGCGCGCGTTCTACGGCGAGCTGCTGCCGTTCCTGGGGCTCGCTCCGGTGATCGACGCGCCGGAGTTCTTCTACTGCGTCGGGGGCCGCACCGCGTTCGGCATCCGCCCGGCGGATCGCGCGCACGCCGGCGAATCGTTCTCGCAAGCGCGCCCGGGCCTGCACCACGTCTGCTTCCGGGTGCGCTCGCGCGAGGAGATCGACGCGCTGCACGCCTTCCTCGTCGCGCGAAACGCCGCGATCGTGCACCCGCCCGAGGAGGCGGCCTTCGCGCCGGGCTACTACTCGGTGCTCTTCGAGGACCCCGACGGGATCCGGCTCGAGGTGAACTTCGTTCCCGGGCGCGGTCTGCTCGAGCCGGGCGCGCGGCGCGGAGCATGAGCGCCGAGGACGAGATCGCGCCGGGCGAGGCGCTCCACCTGGTTCGCAGCGCGCAGCTGGGCTGGATCCACGCGCTGGCGGAGCGGCTCGAGGAAGCGGGAGTTCCGCGTCAGGTGAACCCGCTGGGCGAGCGGCGCGCGACCGACAGCACCTGGGGGCTGTACGTGCGCGAGCGCGATCTGCCGCGCGCGCTCGAGCTCGACCGCGAGGTGATGCGCGAGATCATGCCCGACGTGCCCGAGGACTTCGATCCCGCGACGCTCGACACGAGTCACTGCCCGGCCTGCGCCGAGCCGGTCGCCGAGAACGTCGGCGAGTGTCCCGCCTGCGGGCTCGCGCTGCTCTAGCGCGGCTCAGGTCAGCTGCAGGGCGGCCATCATCCCGCGCACGCGCGCGTGGAAGTCGTAGGGGTAGACGAGCTCGAGCGCCGAGACCTCGTCGAGGCGCTTGCGCGCTTCGTCGGGAAGCAGGAGGTCGGCGGCGCCGAGGTTGTCCTCGAGCTGCTCGAGCGTGCGCGCGCCGAAGATCGGCGCGGTGACGCCGGGCTGTCCGGCGGCCCAAGCGAGCGCGACCTGGCTCGAGCTCTTGCCGAGCGTCGCGGCGACACTTCCGAGTGTCTCCGCGATCGCCAGGTTCTTCTCGGAGCCGAAGCGCTCGCGCGCGGCCGCGTCCACCGCGGCGCGCGAGCCCGCGGGGGCGTCCGCGCCTCTGCGGATCTTCCCGGTGAGAAGCCCTCCGCCGAGCGGGCTCCAGGGAATCAGGCCGACCCCCTCCTCGAGGCAGAGCGGAACGTGCTCGCGCTCGATCGTGCGACACACCAGCGAGTACTGCGGCTGCAGCGCGTCGAAGCGCGCCGCGCCGAGCTCCTTCGCCAGCGCGATCGCCTTCATCAGCTGCCAGGCCGAGTAGTTCGAACAGCCCAGGTAGCGGACCTTTCCTGCGCGCACGCAGGCGTCGAGCGCGAGGATCGTCTCGTCGAGCGGCGTGGTCGGATCGAAGGCGTGCACCTGGTACAGGTCGATGTAGTCGGTGCCGAGCCGGCGCAGGCTCGCGTCGATCGCGTCCAGGATGTGCCTGCGCGAGACGCCGAGATCGTTCGGCCCGCTCCCCATCGGCCCGGCGACCTTGGTCGCGAGCACGATCTTCTGGCGCTTGCCGCGGATCGCGCGGCCGGTGATCTCCTCGGACACGCCGTTCGAGTAGATGTCAGCGGTGTCGATGAAATTGCCGCCGGCGTCGAGGAAGCGGCTGACGATGCGTCCCGAGGTCGGCTCGTCGCAGCCCCACTGGTCGTTGCCGAAGGTCATCGTTCCCAGACACAGGTTCGAGACCTTGAGGCCGGTCCGGCCGAGCCTGCGCAGCTTCATCGTGTGCCTCCGCGGTGGTGTCCCGCGAACGCTATCACGACTCGGCGAGCAGAACGGCCTCTTCGTAGGCGCCGGGCGAATCGTAGTCGCGAAACGGAAGGCCGTGCGCGCTGGCCGGGTCGGGAAGCGGCACCGCGCCGCTCCGCGCCAGCAGCTCCGCGAGCAGCGCGCGAAGCGCCTCGGGAGCGTTCGCCGATCCGCTCACCAGCTCTCGCGCGCGGAACGCGTCGCTGCGCAGCCGCATCACCTCGATCGCGCCTTCGGGCGCGTCCGCCCAGTTCAGCGCCAGATCGATCACCACCACCGGCTTCGGGCCGAGACCGGCGACCAGGCCTACGCCGACCGCCTGGATGCTCGTCCACTCGACCAGGCTCGGCGCGCCGCCCTCGAAGCGCACGCGCAGCCCGAGCACGTCGAGCGCGACCGGCAGGGCGGGCGTGATCTTGATCCTCGCGCTGCTCGATGCGATCGCTGCAGGCGCGACGAACACGACGGTCGCGGAGTCCTCGATCGGCGCGGCCGGCTCGAGATCCGCTTGCGGCCCGACACCGAGCTGCGTTGGCTCGAGCTCGAAGGGCTCGTCGGGTGGGGCGGGTGGTGCGGGCGGGGCAGGGGGCGGGCTCTGCGGCACTGCCGCAGCGCGCGCGCCGGTGTTCTCGAGCGAGAGCACGAGCTGCTCGAGCCGGGCTCGGCGCTCCTCCACGAGCTCGTCGTCGGCGAGCGCGCGCTTCGCCGCGCGAAGCGCGGTCGGAGGGTCGAGCTCGGCGGCGAGCTCCGCCACGCGCAGCGCCTGGCCTACCGTGAGCGCCGGGGTTTCGGCGGAGCTCGCGGCCCGGAGCGCGGCGATCGCCGCGTCGCGCCGCGCCTGGACCACGAGCTCTGGCACGATGCGCAGAAGCGTGGTCGCTCCGACCGGGCCGCGCTGCCCGGCGCGCACGAGCTCGTCCCAGATTCGCGCTGCGCTGGCGAGCTCGCCGTGGCGCGCGTGGAGCTCGACCAGCCTTCGGGCCGAGCGCGCCCCTTCGGCGGCGCGGTTCGCAGCGACGCGCGCATCCCAATCCGCCTGAAGCGCGGAGACGTCGTCGGGGCGTTCGCGCAGGACCTCCGCCGCGAACTCGATCGCCTCGTCGTTCCTGCCGCGCTCGCGCGCCGTGATCGAGCGCTTGATCCGCGGATCCAGATTTCCGCGCGCGATCGACTCGCGCGCTCGCGACGCGAAGCGGTCCTCGAGCCTCCAGTGCCGCAGCGCCAGGGCGAAGACTCCCCCGCACGCGAGCCCGCCGAGATTTGCCGCCCAGGAGCTTCCCGCGAAGACCTCCGCGTCGAGCGACAGCAGCACGAGCGCGAGCTGGGCGACTCCGACGACGGGGGCGAGGATCCAGCCGCCGACGTCGAACGAGACGGCGCGCGGGCGCATCCCGTAAATCGCGTAGCCGTGCAGGACCGCGGGTCCGGATCCGAAGCGGGCCAGGAACGCGCCGCAGAGCCCCGAGGCGATTCCGGATGCGCCGATCAGCGGCGCGCTCGATCCGGAGCAGGCGAGCAGATGCGCCAGCGCCGAAGCGAGGCCGCTCGAGACGAAGAGCGCTGCGAGGAGCGCCGGCCCGAGCCGGCTCTCGAGCACGGGGCCGGCCATCGCGACGAGAAGCAGCGCGAGACCCAGGTGGATCCAGCCCGAGTGCAGGAAGACGTGCGTCAGAATCGCGTGCCCGCGCGGCGCGCTCGCGTCGAGCCCGAAGCGGCGGAACGCGTGGCTGGGACCCGGCCTCTCGTCGGAGCCGCGCAGCGCAAGACGAGTCAGGAACGCGAGCCCGCTCTGCTCCTGCGCGAGCGCCGCGGCGTCGCGCGGCGCGGACGCAGCGCCGCTTCGTCGAGCGGCGAGGAATCTCTCCGGGGCGTGGCTTCCCGCCGCGAGCGCGGCGGCCTCGAGCACGCGAGCGTCCGGCTCCAGATAGGGATGCTCGAGCCAGTAGTCGCAGGCCTGCTCGAGCTCGACCTGCGCGGCTCCGCTGCCGATCGCGCGCAGCGCGCGCGGCGCGAGGAAGCAGACCAGGCTGACCGCAACGAGCCCGAGTGTCAGCCAGGCCCTTCGGCCGTTTCGGGTGTGTTCGTCGGCGATCGACAGGATCATCGCGATCGCCCGTATCGTCCGGCGCCGCCCGCGCCCTTACACTACCGCGTGTGGCGGGGACGCTCTCTAGAGCCGGACCTCGCCGGCCTCGATCGCGCGGTGGCGCCGCTCGTCGAGCGGAAGGTACGTCTTCGCGGCGTCGTCCCGGACGAAGAGCGGGTCGTCGAGCTTGGCGGGGTCCCAGCCCTCGCGCTGCAGCTCCACCTTGCGCAGCTTGAACGTGCCGGTCACCTCCGCCTCGAGCTGCAGGCGCAGGAAGATCGGCACGGCGTAGGAGGGCAGCGCTGCCGTCACGTGCGCGTAGAAGGCGCGCGGGTCGAAGCCCTTCGGGTCGGAGAGCACCAACGCCGCCATTCCGGCCCGTCCATCGCCGCCGGGCACCTCTACCCCGTACACGTTGGCGACCTCGACGCCCGGATAGGAGCTCACCGCCTCGGCGACCTCCTGCGTCGAGACGTTCTCGCCCTTCCAGCGGAACGTGTCGCCGATCCGGTCGACGAAGTAGAAGTAGCCCTGCTTGTCCTTCTTCAGCAGATCGCCGGTGCCCC
>VGRW01000061.1 GCA_016875225.1 Deltaproteobacteria bacterium | reverse complement strand
CTGATCCGCGCCTATCTCATGCAGGGGGATGCGTAGCCCGTGGCGACCGAGCAGGAGATCCTGGCTTCGCGACGAGCGCGTGCGGAGCGGCTGCGCGAACGCGGCGTCGAGCTGTTTCCGGCGCGCGTGCCGCGCGACCGCACCCCGATTCCCGAGATCCTGGCGCGCTTCGGAGACGCCGACGCGGCCGCGCTCGCCGCGGCCGCGGTCTCGTTCTGCGTCGCAGGCCGGATCGTCGCGCTGCGCTCGTTCGGCAAGATGGCCTTCGCGACGCTCCAAGGGGACGGCGAAGGGCTGCAGGTCTGGCTGAAGAAGGACGCGCTCGGGGAGTCGGTCTGGGAGACGGTCCGGCTCTACGAGGTGGGCGACTTCATCTACGCGCGCGGCACGCTGGTGCGCACGCAGAAGGGCGAGCTCTCGATCGAGGCGAGCGAACAGGGGTTCCTGGCCAAGTCGTACCGGCCGCTGCCCGAAAAATTCCACGGCCTGCAGGACGTCGAGGCGCGCTACCGGCAGCGCTATCTCGACGTGCTCACCAATCCCGAGTCGCGTCAGATCTTCGTCAAGCGCTCGCGCGCGATCAGCGCGATCCGCGACTTTCTCGACACGCGCGGCTTCCTCGAGGTCGAGACGCCGATCCTGCAGCCGCTCTATGGCGGAGCGCACGCGCGCCCGTTCACGACCGTGCACAACACCTACGACCAGACGCTCTTCCTGCGGGTCTCGTTCGAGCTGTACCTGAAGCGCCTGGTGATCGGCGGTCTCGACCGCGTCTACGAGATCGGGCGCGACTTCCGCAACGAGGGCGTCTCGAAGAAGCACAACCCCGAGTTCACCATGCTCGAGGTCTACCAAGCCTACGCCGACTTCGAGGACATGATGGAGCTGGTCGAGGGCATGGTCGTGCACGCCGCGGAGCGAGCGGTCGGAACGCTCACGATCGAGCGCGACGGTCGCAGGCTCGATCTGACCCCACCCTGGCCGCGCCGCGCGATGGCCGACCTGATCCGCGAGGCCTGCGGGGTCGACATCCACCGGGCGAACGAGCTCGATGCGCTGCGCGCGGCCGTGAAGCAAGCGGGCGTTCCCGACGTCGATCCGGCGGCGGCGACGAGCTGGGCGGGGCTGGTGGACGACGTGTTCTCGCAGACGGTCGAGCCGGGGCTGTTCTCGCCGACCTTCGTGGTCGAGTACCCCGCCGCTCTCTCGCCGCTCGCCAAGCGAGAGGCAGGCCGCCCGCAGATGGTCGAGCGATTCGAGGGATTCATCGGCGGAATGGAGCTGTGCAACGCGTTCAGCGAGCTGAACGATCCGGACGACCAGCGCCGGCGCTTTCTGGAGCAGGTCGAGGCCAGCCGGGCCGGCGACGCGGGCGCGCAGCCGCTCGACGAGGACTTCCTGCGCGCGCTCGAGCACGGCATGCCGCCCACCGGCGGGATGGGGATGGGCATCGGTCGGCTCGCGATGATCCTCACCGGATCGAGCCACCTGCGCGAAGTGAAGCTGTTCCCGCACCTGCGGCCGCGCGATGATTGAGCTCGTCTCGCGTTCGCTCGGCTTCGTCTCCGCGAGCCTGGTCGCGCTGATCGCGCTCGGCTTCGGGACCATGTTCCTGTTCTTCTCCGGCTCGGCGGCGCTGATCCTCGGCCACTTCCTGCGCTTCGTGCGGCCCGCGCGCGTCGCGCTGCCGTTCATCGCGCTGGCCACCTGCGCGTCGGCCGCGCTCGCGATCGCGCTGGACGCTCCGTCTCCGCTCGCGCCGCCCGCGGGACAGCTCGCGACGGCCCTGCTGGCCTGGGGTCTCGTGCGCGCACGCGCGCTCCACCGCGCGCTCACCTGGCTCGTCGGCGCGGTGCTGATGGTCTGCGGCGCGCTCTTCGCGCTCGGTCTGGTCTCGCCGGACCGGGAGGACACCGGACAGGCGGCGATCTCGATCGCAGCGTCGCTGCTTCTGCTCGGCGCGCTCGGCGTCTGGCCGCTGGTGATCGCGGGGCTGGTCGAGCACCGGCGCTCGCGGCCGGTCGAGTGGTTCATCTCGCTGCGCTATCTGGTCGCGCGCAGGCGGCAGACCTTCATCTCGATCATCTCGGTGATCTGCGTGGTTGGCGTGGCGCTCGGCGTCGCGGTGATCACCGTCGTGCTCTCGGTGATGAACGGCTTCTCCTCGATGTGGGAGGAGAAGATCGTCGGCGCGCGCGCGCACTTCTCGGTGCTCTCGCGCGAGGGCGCCTACGACGAGTACCGCGAGGTGCGACAGCTCGTCCTGCAGGTGCCCGGGGTCCTGGGCGCGACCCCCTTCCTGGCCAGCGACGCGATCCTGCGCGGACGCGAGGGCGAGCTGCAGGCGATCGTGCTGAAGGGCATCGACCCCGAGACGGTGGCCGAGGCGACGCAGCTGGTCGAGACGATTCGCGCGGGATCGCTCGCCGACCTTGCGCCGAAGCCCGATGGCGACGAGATCGAGCGGCTGCCCGGGCTGATCGTCGGCGCGGAGCTCGCCAACCGCTTCCTGCTGCAGATCGGCGATGCGCTGGTGCTGATCTCGCCGATGGGCGGCGCGCCGACCCCGCTCGGCCCCGCGCCCCGGCTGGAGCGCTTCCGCGTCGCGGGCGTCTTCCGCTCCGACTTCTTCCAGTTCGACGAGGGATTCGTCTACGCGAGCCTTCCCGCGGCGCAGAAGTTCATGAAGCTCTCCGACGTGGCGCAGGGCGTGGAGGTGCGCACGGGGGACGCCTACGCCTCGCGCGCGACCGCGCTCGACGTCGAGACGGCGCTCGGCGACGCGGGCGTGTACTACACGCGGGATTGGAAGGAGTACTTCCCGGGCTTCTTCCAGGCGCTGAAGACCGAGCGCGTGATGATGTTCGTGCTGCTCAGCTTCATCATGGTCGTGGCCGGCTTCATCATCGTCGCGACGCTGATCATGATGATCATGGAGAAGAGCCAGGACATCGCGATCCTGAAGACGATGGGCTGCACCGACGACGGAATCCTGCGCGTGTTCGCGATCGAGGGCTTCCTGATCGGCATTGCCGGGCTCGCGCTCGGAATCGGAATGGGGCTGGTGATCACCGAGAACCTCGACGTGATCCAGTCGATCGTCGAGCGGACCTTCGGCTTCGACGTGCTGCCGCCGAACATCTACCAGCTGCAGGAGCTCCCCCACGCGATCGAGGCCGTGCAGCTCGCGCTCATCTCGGCCATCGCGATGGTGCTCTCGATCGGCGCGACGCTTCTGCCCTCGTGGCAGGCCTCGCGCCTCGATCCCGCGGAGGCGCTGCGATATGAGTGAGCTCGAAGCTCGCGACGTGGTGAAGCGCTTCCAGCTCGGCGACCAGACGATCGAGGTGCTCTCGGGCTTGAATCTGCGCGTCGCGCCCGGCGAATCGGTGGCGATCCTCGGCGTCTCGGGCGCGGGCAAGTCGACGCTCCTGCACGTGCTCGGGGGCCTCGACCGGCCGACCTCGGGGCAGGTGCTCTACGGCGGGAAGGATCTCACGGGACTGCCGCCGGACGAGGTCGCGACGTTCCGGAACCGCTCGCTCGGCTTCGTGTTCCAGTCGCACCATCTGCTCCCGGAGTTCGACGCGGAGGAGAACGTGATGATGCCGTGCCTGCTCGCGGGCGTTCCGCGCCGCGAGGCCCGCGACCGGGCGCGCGCCATCCTGACCTCGGTCGGGCTCGCGCAGCGCCTGCACCACGGGCCGGGCAAGCTCTCCGGCGGCGAGCGCCAGCGCGTGGCGATCGCGCGCGCGCTGGTCCAGGGGCCCTCGGTGGTGCTGGCCGACGAGCCGACCGGAAATCTCGATCCGCACACCGCCGACGACGTGGTCGACCTGTTCCTGCGCCTCAACGCCGAGGCGCAGACCGCGCTCGTGCTCGTCACGCACAACGAGAAGCTCGCCAATCGCCTGGCGAAGAAGTGCTATCTCGTCGAGGGGCGGCTCGCGTCCTAGGACGCGGGACGATCTGCCGGGAATGGGACGCGCGCGTACACTGCGGGCTCATTTTCGGGACGGTCGCGAGATCCACTTGGCTTCTGCAGCTGCAACAGGCTCGAGCTCCCGGCGCGCAAGCGGAGCGTTCGCGATTGCGCTGCTGCTGTGCCTGCTCTTCACGGGCGCCGCGCTCGCGCAGGAGCCGGCTCCGGTCGATCTCGCGGCGCCGGCGGATTCGGGCTTCGGCCCCGAGGACCGCGACGCCGTGGTTCACGAGGTCCGCGTCTCGGGAACCCGGAGGATCGAGCCCGACGCGATCAAGGCCGTGATCGGGACGAAGGCCGGCGAGCCGCTCGACCGCGTGCGACTTGCCGACGACGTGCGGCGCATCTACGGGCTCGGCTTCTTCCACGACGT
Organism: Deltaproteobacteria bacterium; assembly: GCA_016875225.1. Lineage (NCBI taxonomy): Bacteria > Pseudomonadati > Myxococcota > Myxococcia > Deltaproteobacteria bacterium. The sequence continues at coordinate 17,599 of VGRW01000061.1, read as the reverse complement.
GCGCATCGAGGTGGAGCCGGCCGAGGGCGGCGGCGCGATCGTCACCTACGCGGTGGTCGAGAACCCGGTGATCCGGCAGGTGAGCATCACCGGAAACGAGGAGCTCGGCTCGGACGACATCAAGGAGAAGCTCACCGTCACGGTCGGCTCGACCGTCGACTACCCGCTCCTGCTCGAGAACTCGGCGCGGATCGAGGCGCAGTACCAGGCCAAGGGCTACTACCTGGCGAAGGTCGGCTACGTGCTCGAGCCGATGGGCGAGGGCGCGGTCGGCGTGAACTTCGACGTGGTCGAGGGCAAGAAGCTGCGCCTCAAGGAGATCGACTTCCGCGGCAACGAGGCGCTCTCCGACGGCCGGCTCGAGAAGGTGATGCAGACCAAGACCTGGGGCGTGACGTCCTACGTCTCGCAGCTCTGGGACAACTCGGGGCTCTACTCCGAGCCGATCTTCTACCAGGACCTCGACAAGATCCAGCGCCTGTACATGGACGAGGGCTACGTCCGCGTCTCGATCGGCCAGCCCGAGGTGGACGTCTCGGAGAAGGGAATCGTCGTCCGCGTCGACATCAGCGAGGGGCCGCAGTTCCTGGTCGGCACGGTCGACATCCTCGGCGACGAGACGATGGACCGCGGGCAGCTCTTCGGGCTCGTCGAGCTCGAGCCCGGCGACGTCTTCAGCCGCTCGACGCTCTCGAGCGACGTCGACCGGCTGCGCGGCTACTACGCCGACCGCGGCTTCTTCGACGCCACGGTCAATCCGATCACCAACGTCGATCCGGAGAAGAAGGAGATCGCGACCTCGTTCGAGGTCAAGAAGGGGGAGCTCTACTTCGTCGAGGGAATCGACCTGAACGGGAACGTGCGCACGGCCGACACCGTCGTGCGTCGCCAGCTGGCGATCGGCGAGGGCGAGCTCTACTCGGCGCAGGCGGTCGCGAAGAGCAAGATGCGCGTGCAGCGGCTGGGCTACTTCGAGGAGGTCGAGGTGCGGGCCAAGCCGACCGACGAGCCGAACCGCGTCTCGATGTCGGTGGACGTGGTCGAGCGCCCGACCGGAAGCTTCAGCTTCGGCGCGGGCGTCGGCTCGGTGGACGGATTCATCGTCTCGGGATCGATCACCCAGGAGAACCTGTTCGGCACCGGGCGCGCGCTCTCGGCCGGCGCCGACATGGGCTCGCAGAACCACTACTACTACGTGCGCTTCCTCGAGCCGTACGTGCTCGGCTCGGTGGCCTCGCTGTCGCTCACGCTGAACAGCTCGGAGAGCGAGTACAACGACTTCGACCAGGAGCAGACCGGCTTCGGGATCTCGGTCGGCTACCCGCTCGACGAGGGCGAGACCTTCGTCAACACCGGCTACGCGTTCGCGAGCCGAGAGGTCTCCGGCTTCGAGGAGTTCCAGGCCGCCTCGCTGCTCGAGCGCGAGGAGTTCCAGGGCGACACGACGACGTCGCTCCTGAACCTGTCGCTGCGCCGCGACACGCGCGACGACATCCGGTTTCCGAAGTCGGGGCACATCACCGGCGCCAACATCGACTTCGCGGGGCTGGGCGGCTTCGCGGAGTTCCTGCGCATCGAAGGCCGCACGACGCACTTCATCCCGGTCGGGGGCTGGCTGCCGTTCGAGGCCACCTTCGTGGTGAACTCGCGCGTCGGCTACGCGCTGCCCTGGAACGACATCTCCGACTACGACCTTCCGGGCTGCGACACGTCGGATTGCCTCGCCACCTTCGGGACCGACCCGAACAACGAGATCCGCGCCCTCGCCGGCATCGACGACGACCTCGAGCTGCCGCTGACCGAGCGCTACTTCCTGGGCGGCCTGGGCGCCTTCCAGGTGCGCGGCTTCGAGCAGCGCTCGCTCGGCCCGCGACGGGCGATTCTCGAGCCGCTGTATCACAGCGGGGACCAGGTCGCCTTCACCCCGGTCGGCTACAGCGTGATCGCGCCCGACTTCTGCCGCTTCGGCCCGAACCAGTGCAACAGCCTCGAGGACACGGAGATCGACGACTTCAACGACCTCGACGCGACCGACGTGATCGGCGGCAACTCGATGGCGCTGGTGAACCTGGAGCTGCAGTTCCCGATCTCGGAAGAGATGGGGCTCTCCGGCCTGATCTTCCTCGACATGGGAAACTCGTTCGCGGAGGACGACTTCATCAATCCGGCCGATTTCCGCTTCGGGACCGGCGCGGGGATCCAGTGGTTCAGCCCGTTCGGCCCGATCCTGGTGGTGCTCGGCGTGCCGCTCGATCCCTACGAGGACGAGGACGGCACGGTGTTCGAATTCTCGCTCGGCGGTCAGAACTACTGACGCGCCCGAGTCTGGTCTTTCCCTCTCCGCGCCGAAACGGCACGGTGTAGCTCTCGATCAAGGAGGTTCCATGCAGTTCCGCATCGTTCGCGCCGGGATGACGTTCGGCCTGGCTCTCGGCTTCCTGCTCCCCGCGCTCGCGGCGTCGGCGGAATTCAAGCTCGCCGTGGTCGACCAGCGCCGCGCGCTGCTCTCCAGCAACGGCGGCAAGGCGGCCGAGTCGACGCTCACCCAGCTGGAGGAGAAGAAGAAGAAGGAGCTCGAGCCGCGCTCCGCGCGCTGCAAGAAGATGCAGGAGGAGATCGAGGCGCAGCGCTTCGTGCTCGCCGACGACGTGATCCAGGAGCGGATGATCGAGTTCCAGAGCTGCCAGCGCGATCTCGAGCGCGACTTCCAGGCCGCCAAGGACGAGATCGCGGTGCAGAACCGCAAGCTGCTCGCTCCGCTGGCCAAGAAGCTCGAGGAGGCGGTGAAGGAGATCGGCAAGTCGAAGGGCTTCGATCTGGTCCTCGACCGCTCGACGCCCGGCGTGCTCTACGCGCCCGAATCGCTCGACATCACCGACCTGGTGGTGAAGCGGCTGAACGAGAACTGAGGTGGACAAGGTCCCGATCGGCATCGAGCGGATCCGCGAGCTGCTGCCGCACCGCTACCCGATGCTGATGATCGACCGCGTGATCGCGCTCTCCGAGCAGCACGTGCTCGCGGAGAAGCTGATCTCCGCCAGCGAGCCCAGCTTCGCGGGGCACTTCCCCGACCAGCCGATCTTCCCGGGCGTGCTGATCATCGAGGCGATGGCGCAGGCCGGCGGAATCTGGGCGATGAACGCGCTGCCGGGCAACCTCGGCATGAAGACGGTGCTGGTCGGCGTCGACGAGGCGCGCTTCCGCCGCCAGGTGGTCCCCGGCGACGTGCTGCGCCTGCGGGTCCACCCGCTTCGCGCGCGCCCGAAGATGGTCCGCTTCAAGGCCACGGCGACGGTCGGGGCCGAGACCGTGGCCGAGGCCGAGCTTCTGGCCGCATTCGTGAAATGGGACGCGGAGGAGAAGGAATGAAGCGCATACACCCGAGCGCGATCGTCGATTCCGGAGCCGAGCTCGCCGATGGCGTCGAGATCGGCCCGTTCTGCGTGGTGGGCCCGCACGTCCGGCTGGCCGAGGGCGTCTCGCTTCGCTCGCACGCCGTGGTCACCGGACACACGGAGGTCGGGGCGGGCTCGGTGATCTTCCCGTTTGCGACGGTGGGCGAGATCCCGCAGGACGTGAAGTACAAGGGCGAGCCCACGCGGCTCACGATCGGCGCGCGAAACGTGATCCGCGAGCAGGTCTCGATCCACCCCGGCACGGCGGCCGGCGGCGGGACCACGCGGGTCGGCGACGACAACCTGCTGCTCGTGAACGTGCACATCGGCCACGACTGCAACGTCGGAAGCCACGTGATCATGGCCAACAACGTCATGCTCGCGGGTCACGTGATCGTCGAGGACTACGCCTACCTGGCTGGCGGCGTCGCGGTGCAGCAGTTCGTGCGCGTGGGCGAGTCGGTGATGGTGGGCGGAATGTCGGGCCTGATGCAGGACGCTGCGCCCTTCACGCTCGCCAACGGCTTTCCGGCGCGGATCGTGAAGATGAACCGGATCAACCTGGAGCGGCGCGGCTTCTCCAAGGAGCGCATCGACGCGGTCGAGCGCGCGTTCCGGCTGATCTTCCGCGAGGGGCTGCATTCGCGCGAGGCGTTCGCGGCGGTGCGCGCCGAGCTTCCCGACTCCGCCGAGGCCGAGCGAATGGTCGCGTTCCTCGAGAAGTCGGAGCGCGGCTTCGCACGACGGCGCTAGCCGCGTGGAGAAGCGGGTGCTCGGACTGATCGCGGGCAGCGGCCCGCTGCCGTTCGAGGTGGCGCAGGCCGCGCGCGAGCACGGGCTGCGCGTCGCGATCGCGGCGATCGAGGACAACACCGATCCCGCGATCGAGCGCGAGGCCGACGGGCCGTTCCGCTGGGTGAACGCGGGCGAGCTCGGCCTGCTGATCGCGTTCCTCGCGGGCGCGGGGGCGCGCGAGGTGATCCTCGCCGGCGCGGTGAGCAAGGCCGCGATCCTGCGCGAGCCGGGGCGGTTGCGCCCGGACGCGCGCGCGCTCGCGCTGCTTTCGAGCCTGGCCGCGAAGGGTGACGACGCGATCCTGCGCGCGGTCGCGGGCGAGCTCGAGAGCGAGGGTCTCGAGGTGGTCGAGTCGACGCGCTACCTGGAGAAGAGAATGGTGCGCGAGGGCCCGCTCTGCGGCGGCCCGCCGGACGAGGCGCTGCGCGCGGACCTCTCGCTCGGAATGCGGGTCGTGCGCAGCCTCGGCGTGCACGACGTCGGGCAGGCATGCCTGGTCCGGCAGGGAACGGTGCTCGCGGTCGAAGCGCTCGAGGGGACCGATCGCATGATCCGGCGCGGCGCCGAGTTCGGCGCCGGCGCGGTGCTGGTGAAGGCCGCGAAGCCCAAGCAGGACATGCGCTTCGACGTTCCCGTGATCGGGCCCGGCACGGTCGAGATCGCGCGCGAGTGCCGCTTGCGCGCGATCGGGCTCGAGGCCGGGCGCACGCTCGTGCTCGAGCAGACGCGCACGCTGGCGCAGGCGGAGGCCGCCGCGATCAGCGTCGTGGGTCTGGACCCGGGGCTCGGGTGACGCGACCGCGGATCGCCGTCGTCGGCGTCGGCTACATGGGCCGGCTCCACGCCGAGAAGCTCGCGGCGCTCGCGGCCGAGGGCGTGCTCGACTTCGCCGGCGTCTCCGACGTCGACGTCGCGCGCGCGACCGAGATCGCCGCAAAGCACGGCGTGCCGCTGCTCGCGACGCTCGAGCGCGTGGCCGAGGCCGCGGACGCCGCCTGCGTGACGGTGCCGACCGTCGAGCACGCGCGCGTCGCGGGCCGGCTGCTCGACGCCGGCCTCGACGTGCTGGTCGAGAAGCCGATCGCGACCACGCGCGCGGATGCGCGAAGCCTCGTGGATCGCGCGAAGTCGGGCGGGCGGATCCTGCAGGTCGGCCACATCGAGCGCTTCTCGCGCGCGTTCCGCGCGGTCCGGCCGGCGCTCACGCGGCCGCGCTTCATCGAGGCGCATCGGATCGGGCCGTACCCCGCCCGCGCGACCGACGTCTCGGTCGTGCTCGATCTGATGATCCACGATCTCGACATCGTGGCGGAGCTCGCGGGGCACGAGGTCGAGCGCGTCGAGGCCGTCGGCGTCTCGGTGCTCTCGCAGACCGAGGACATCGCGAACGCCCGACTTCGGCTGGCCAACGGCTGCGTCGTGAATCTGACCGCGAGCCGCGTCTCGCTCGAGCGTCTGCGCAAGGTCCGACTGTTCCAGTCCGACGCGTACGTCTCGATCGATCTGGGCGAGAACAAGATCACCATGGTGCGGCGGCAGGGCGTGCCGGGAGGAGCCGAGCCGCCGCGAATCACCGCCGAGAAGATCGAGCTCGACGCGGCCGACGCGCTGCTCGCGCAGGACCGCGCCTTCGCGGAATCGGTGCGCACGCGCGCGGAGCCGGAGGTCTCGGGTGAGGACGGGTATCGCGCGCTCGACCTGGCGCTGCGGATCCAGGAGGCGATCGAGCCGATCGCGGTCGGGCCGGACGGAGTGCCTCTTTGAGGGTCTTCCTGTCGACGGCGGACGCGTCGGGCGACATGCACGCCGCCGGGCTGGTGGAAGCGCTGCGCAAGCGCGTGCCGGATCTCGAGGTCTTCGGTCTGGGCGGCACGGCGCTGGGCGCGGTCGGATTCGCGCCGATCGTGCCGCAGTCGGAGCTCGCGATCGCGGGGCTGGTCGAGGTGGTGGGCAGCGTGCCGCGGCTGCTCGGGGCCTACACCCGTCTGCGTCGCGCGCTCACTGCGAGCCCGCGCCCGAACCTGGCGATCTTCGTCGACTCGCCGGATCTGAACCTGCCGCTCGCCTCGGTCGCGAAGAGGAGCGGCGTTCCGGTGCTGTACTACGTGGCGCCGCAGGTCTGGGCCTGGCGGCCCGGGCGGGTTCGCAAGCTCGCGCGCCGCACGGACGCGGTGGCGGTGATCTTTCCGTTCGAGGAGCCGCTGCTGCGCGAGGCCGGGGTGAACGCGCGCTTCGTCGGGCACCCGCTGGTCGATCGGCTCGCGGGGCTCGCGGGAGGCGCGAATCGAGAGGAGCGGCTGCGCTCGCTCGGACTCGACCCCTCGCGCCCGGTGCTCGGGCTGCTTCCGGGCAGCCGCCACAACGAGGTGGAGCGCAACTGGCCGCTGCTCCGCGAGACCGCGGAGCTGCTGCACGCATCGCTGCCCGACGTGCAGGTCCAGCTGATCGTCGCCTCGACGCTCGAGGCCTCGGCCTTCGACGTGCCCGACTGGTGCCGCGTGGTTCGCGGCCGCTCTCACGACGCGATGGCCGCCTCGACCTGCCTGATCAGCGCGGCGGGGACCGCGACGGTCGAGGCCGCGATCCTCGGCGTTCCGCTCGTGGTCGCGCACGTCACCAGCCCGCTCACCTTCGAGCTCGCGCGCCGGATCGCGCGCGTTCCGTCGAGCTGCATGGTGAACCTGATCGCGGGCGCGGGCGTCGTGCCGGAGCGGATCCAGCTTGCCGCGCGACCGGCCGCGCTCGCGGCGCTGGTCGCCGAGCTGCTTCGGGATCCGGGCGCGCGCGCGAAGATGCGCCAGGAGCTGGCCGCCGCGGTCGCGCTGCTCGGCGCGCCCGGCGCGGCGGAACGCGTGGCGGAGCTCGCGGTCGAGGTGGCGGGGCGGAATTGATCTACGCCTACGAAGCCGTGCTGCTGCTCCTGCTTCTGCCCGCGGCGCCGGTTCTGCTGCTGGCCTGGCTGCTCGGCGCCTTCGGTCCGCGTGCGGCGGCGTTGGAGCGGCTGCGGCCGCTGGCCCGAATGCCCGGGGGATGCGTCTGGCTGCACGCGGCCAGCGTCGGCGAGGTCGAGGCCGCTTCTCCGCTCGCGGCCGCACTGGTCGAGCGGGGCGTGCCGGTGGTTGCAACCGCCCTGACGCTCACCGGGCGCGGGCGCCTGCGCGCGCGTCTGCCGGGCGCGCGCACGCGGCTCATGCCGCTGGACCTGCCCGGCCTGATCGAGCTGTCGCTCTCGCGAGCGAACGTCGCGGTGGTGGTGCTCGTCGAGACCGAGCTCTGGCCGATCCTGATCCACGCGGCCCACGCGCGCGGCGCGCGCGTGATCGTCGTCGGCGCGCGCATCTCGGACCGGAGCTACCCGCGCTACCGGCTGCTGCGCGGCTTCTTCGCGCCGCTCCTCGCGCGCGTGCACGCACTCGGCGCGCGCAGCGCGCTGGACCTGGAGCGCTTCGTCGCGCTCGGAGTGAGCCGCGAGCGCTGCTGCGTCGTCGGCGACCTGAAGCTCGATCGCGGAGAGGCGGCGGAGCCGTCGCGAGAGCTCGTTGCGGCGCTCGGCGCCGGTCCATTCCTCGTCGGTGGAAGCACCCATGCAGGTGAGGAGGAGGCGCTGCTCGAGGCCTGGCGCAAGCTGCGCGCCGAGCGGGCGCCGGGCCTGCGGCTTCTGCTTGCGCCGCGCCATCCCGAGCGAGCCGCCGACGTGGCCAAGACCGCGCGGCGGCAGGGCGCAAGCGTCGGGCTGCGCTCGCAGGGCGCGGCTGCCGCGGAGGTGGTCGTCGTCGACGGCGTGGGCGAGCTCGCGAGCCTGTACGGCCTTGCGGATCTCGTCTTCGTGGGCGGAACGCTCGCGCACGTCGGCGGACACAATCTGGTGGAGCCCGTTCTGGCCGGAAGGGTCGTCGTGCACGGGCCCCACACCGAGAACCAGCGCACGCAAGCGGATCTGCTCGCGCCGCTCGGGGTGCTACGCCGGGTCGAGAACGCGGCGGGGCTCTCCCGCGCGCTCGAAGAGCTCTGGCTCGATCCGGAGCGAAACGCGCCCGCGCGCGCTGCCGCGGCGCAGATCGCGGCGCATTCCGGCGCGACCGAGCGGGCGCTCGGCCTCGTGCTCGCGGCGCGGGGCTGACGTGCCGGAGCTGCTCTGGCGTGCCAGCGAGACGACCGCGACCCGGGTCGTGCTCGCGCCGCTCCTGCTCGCGGAGCTTTCCTACGCGGCCGGAGCGTGGCTACACCGCCACGTGTACGAGTCGGGCTTGCGCGCTCGGGTGCGGCTCGACGCTCGCGTGGTCTCGGTGGGAAACCTGGCGGTCGGGGGCTCGGCGAAGACCCCCCTGGCCGCGTTCCTGGCGCGCTCGCTGCAGCGGCGCGGGCTGCGCGTCGCGCTGCTCTCCCGCGGCGTCGGCGGGAGCCGCGCGCGGCAGTCGAACGTCGTCTCCGACGGCGATCGCGTCCTGCTCGGCGCGGCGGAGGCCGGCGACGAGCCCGTGCTTCTAGCGGCCAAGGCCCCGGACGTGCCGGTGCTCGCGGGGGTGGATCGCGTCGAGCTGGGCCGGCACGCGATCTCGGCGTTCGGCGCGCAGGTGCTCGTTCTCGACGATGGCTTCCAGCACCACCGGCTGGCGCGCGATCTGGACCTGGTCTGCCTCGACGCGCGGCTTGGGCTCGGAAACGGGCACGTTCTGCCGCGCGGTCCGCTTCGCGAGCCGGTCTCGGCGCTCTCGCGTGCGCACGCGCTGGTGTTCACGCGCGCGACGCCCTCCGATCCCGAGCCGCCGGGAGCGGCGCGGCTCCCCGCGAACGTGCCGCGCTTCCGGGTCGGGCTGCGAAAGCTCGGGCTGCGCTCGCTCGGGAGCGGAGCTCTCGAGCCGCTCGACGCGCTGCGCGGCGCGCGACTCGGCCTGCTGGCCGCGATCGCTCGCCCCGACCGTCTGGCCCACGAGCTCGGCGAGCTCGGAGCCGAGGTCGTCGCGCGGCGGACCTTCAGGGATCACCACCTCTACCGCCGCTCCGACCTCGCCGCGCTCGACCCGGGCCTGCGCTGGATCACGACGGAGAAGGACGCGGTGAAGCTCGACAGAGGCTGGAGCGAGGTGGGCTCGCTTCTCGCGCTCGAGGAGGAGGTCGAGCCGGGGAGCGGCGAGCCGCTCGCGGAGCTCGTTGCGTCGCGCCTCGCCGCGTCCCGCTAGCGCTCCCGCCGGCCTCTCCCGCGGCGCGGCAAAGCCAGACGCGTTTGGGCTATCCTGCGCCGCGAGATGGAACTCGCCCAACGCGTGCTCGACGGTCCACCGCTCCCCGCGTCCGAGCTGCTGCGACTGCTCGGCCCGGAGGTTCCGCTGCTGCCGCTCCTGCACGAGTCGCGAGTCGTGCGCGAGCGTTTCTTCGCCAACCGCGTGAAGGTCCACATCCTGAACAACGCGCAGAACGCGCGCTGTCCCGAGGATTGCGGCTACTGCTCGCAGTCCGCGGTCACGGACGCGCCGCTTCGCCCGTACCCGTGGAAGTCCAAGTCGGAGCTCGTCGAAGAGGCGAAGAAGGCCTGGGCCTGCGGCGCGTTCCGCTACTGCATGGTCGCCAGCGGCCGCGGGCCGGCCGATCGGCAGATCGACTACCTCGTCGACGTCGTCGAGACGATCCGCGCCGAGGTTCCGGTCAACATCTGCGTCTCGGTCGGGCTGCTCGACGAGGCCAAGGCCCGGCGGCTGAAGGATGCCGGCGTCGACCGCTTCAATCACAACCTCAACACCAGCGAGAGTCACTACCCCGAGATCTGCACTACGCACACCTACGCCGACCGACTGCAGACGCTGCGCGCTGCGCGCTCGGTGGGGCTGCAGGCCTGCAGCGGGATGATCGTGGGAATGGGCGAGCAGGACGAGGACGTGATCGCGGTCGCGCTGGAGCTGCGCGCGCTCGAGGTGCCGTCGATCCCGGTGAACTTCCTGCTGCCGATCGAGGGCAACCCGGTGCAGTCGGACGGGTCGCTCTCGCCGGAGCGCGCGCTGCGCGTGCTGGCGATGATGCGACTCGCGAACCCGCGCGCCGAGGTCCGGGTCGGCGCGGGCCGCGAGGGGCATCTGCGCTCGCTCGAGGCGCTCGCGCTCTGGCCGGCGAACTCCCTCTTCGTCGAGGGCTACCTCACGACCCGGGGCAAGTCCGCCGTCGACACCTACCGGATGATCCGCGACGCCGGCTGCGTGGTCGAGCGGGCGGACGGCACGCTCATCTCCTGGGCGGAGCTCGGCGTGGACGAGGTGTTTCGCGTCGAGGGCAGCGAGAAGATCCTGAAGCCCGCCGTCCTGGCCCGGATCTCCTGAAGGCGCGTTTGCGCCCCGCCGGTCGCGCGCCTGTCTGGCGGGCGCCACGGGGCGAGCGTATCCTCGGCCCGACCCCTCTTGAGGAGTGTCCTTGAAGCCCATGCACATCGTGGAGATCGGCGACGCCATCTCCGGGACCGTCCGTCTGGGAGAGGGTCTGCCGCTCGCATGGATCTGCGGGCCGTGCGTGATCGAGAACCAGACGCTCATGGCGATGACTGCGGAGCGGCTGAAGAAACTCTCCGAGAAGCTCCGCGTCCCGGTGATCTTCAAGTCGTCGTACTCGAAGGACAACCGCAGCGACGAGCTGTCCTATCAGGGCCCCGGGCTCGAAGACGGGCTCGAGATGCTGGCGTGGATCCGCAAGGAGTTCGAGCTGCCCGTGCTCTCGGACGTGCACAGCGTCGAGGAGATCGCCGCCGCCCGCGAGGTGCTGGACGTGATCCAGATCCCCGCGTTCCTGTGCCAGCAGACGTCGCTTCTGATCGCCGCGGGCAAGTCCGGAAAGCCCGTGAACGTGAAGAAGGGCCAGTTCATGGCGCCCGCGTCGATGAAGCACCCGATCGGCAAGATCGAGCGGACCGGCAACCAGCGCATCCTGATCACCGAGCGCGGCGCGCAGTTCGGCTATCACAACCTGGTCGCCGACATGACCGCGATTCCGGTGATGAAGGCGATCGGCTACCCGGTCGTCTTCGACGCCGGTCACCAGGTCCGTCGCTATGGAATTCCCAGCACCGATCCCGCGGGCGGGGCGCCCCGCGAGTTCATCCCGGTGCTTCTGCGCTCCGCGGTCGCGGCCGGCGCGAATGGAGTCTTCTTGGAAACTCATCCGAAACCGGCCGAGGCGCTCTGCGACGCGGCCAGCCAGTTCCCGCTCGACCAGCTCGAAGAGCTGATGATGCAGGCCGGCGCGCTTGCGGATCTGATCCGCGGACAGGGTCACGCTTGAGCGCGCGAATCGATCCGGATCTGCTCGCGATCCTCGTCTGCCCGAAGTGCGAGTCCGAGCTCCGCTTGCAGCTCTCGCAGGGAGGCGACGAGGAGTCGCTGGACTGCCGGGCCTGCCAGCTCTCGTACCCCGTCGAGGATGGGATTCCCGTCATGCTCGTCGAGGAGGCGCGGCCGCTTCCCCTGGCGAGGCGGAGTCCATGAATCGGTAGCGGAGCCGGTGGAGCGCGAGCTTCCAGCGCTCGCCGCGAATCCAGCCGCGCAGCTCGACGCGGAGCTTGCGATCCATTCCGGTGTAGGCCGACGCGAACGCGGCGAGCTCGCGACGCCCGATGCGTTGCTTCCAGAGCCCGTTCTTGACCATGGAGCGCGTGAGTCGGCCAAGTCCGCGCGCGCGCAGGCGGCTCGCGAGTCGCCCGTCCGGGTGGTAGACCGCGCGGTCGAGGTCGATCACGACGATTCGTCTGTGTCCGTTCTCGTCGACGACCAGGATGTTGCGGAGCTGGAGATCCCGGTGATCCACACCCGCGTCGTGCAGCCGTCTCACCGCCGCGCCGACCTCGCGCAGAAGGATCCGGCGCTCGCGCGCGTCGTGGCCGGTGCGCAGCACCTCGAGCAGATCGCGGGCGCCGCGCTCCTCTCGCGTGCCGATCAGCGCCGACCAGAACGGCCCGGCGGCAGGCCAGAGCGCGAGGCACACCACGTGCGGCACGGGCGCGCCCGAGGCCTCGGCTCGCGCGGTGACGCGCAGCTCCTGGAGCGCGCGCGAGGGACCCAGGTGCAGCATCCGCGTGAGACCGCCGAAGATTCCGCCGTGCTGGTAGCGGCGCAGGATCACGCTCACGTCGCGGCGCAGCTCGATGCTCGGCGCCGCGCCACGGCCGCGGCGCGGCGCGCGAGCGAAGAGCTGCTTTCGCGCTCCCGGATCGGCCAGCCGGAGCGCGACCAGCTCGCTCGAGAGCGCCGCGTCGAAGACCAGCGTCGCATCCGCGACGCGGTGGACCACGTAGCCCGGCGGCACTTCCCGGGCGGTCCGAGGTCTCATCCGTCGCTCCGCGAGACGCGCCGCACCAGCCAGACGCCGAGCCCGAGCACCACCGCGTTGGGAGTCCAGAGCCCGAGCCAGGCGGGGCCGATGCCTTGCTCCGCCGCCATCTCGCCGAGCGAGAACAGAAGCCAGTAGAGCGCCATCACGGCGATCGCGGTGAGTGCGCCCATCGAGCGTCCCGCGCGCACCGGACGGATGCCCAGCGGCACCGCGATCACCGCGAGAAGCAGCGACGCGAACGGAAAGGCGAGGCGGCGCTGGATCTGCACGTCGATCCAGGTTCCGTCATTTCCCGCCAGCCGCGCGCGCTCGGGGTCGTCGAGCGGCCGCCGCTTCGCCGCGAGCAGCTCCGAGAAGAGCAGGTCGCGCGCGCCGAGCGGCGGGTCGCTGTAGCGGGAGATGTCGATCGACAGGCGCATCGTCTCGAACTGGATCCGGCGATAGCGCGTCGGATCCGGATCGCGCAGGTGGATCGAGCCGTCGCGAAGCGCGAACGCGAGCTCGCGTCCGCCCGACTCGGCGCTGAGCGACGCGCAACGCGCGGCGGTGTAGAAGCTCCGCTCCCCGTCACCCGAGTCGCCGATCAGCACGCCCTGGTACGGGCAGGTCGAGTCACCGAGCTCGTGCACGTAGAGCAATCGGTCGCCGAACACGAGAAAGCGACCCGGCTCGATCACGTCCAACGAGCCCGCGAGCTGGCGCACCATCGCCCGCATCGCGTGGCGCGCGCGCGGCTGCACGTCGAACAGGATGTAGCCGGAGATCAGGGCCGCCAGCGCCCCGAGGGCCAGCGCCGGGGGAAGCAACCGGGGAACGCTCACCCCGCAGGCGCGCATCGCGATGACCTCGCCGTCGGCCGACATCCGGCCGAACGAGAGCAGGATTCCAAAGAGCAGCGCCGTCGGGATCGCGTAGGCGACGTAGGCGGGAAGCACCAGCGCGATCAGCTGCCCGAGCGCGTCGATGCCGACACCGGCCGCGATCAGATCTTCGAGAAAGCGAAGCATGTTCTGCACGACGAGCAGAAGCGTGATCGCGAACAAGCCCAGCAACGTGTGCAGCAGGACGTCGACCAGGATGTAGCGCCAGAGCAGGCGAGGGGCGACCATCGGCCTCATGCTAGGGGGAATCGAGGAGGCCGCCAACGCCGAGCGCGTGCTCGTGGTCCGGCTCGGGGCGCTTGGCGACGTCGTGCGCACGCGCTTCGCGTTCGCGGGGGTGCGCGCCCTGTACCCCGACGCGAAGATCGACTGGCTGATCGAGGACCGCGCCGCGGCCGGCCTGGTCGGGCTCGCCGAGCTCGACGAGGCCGTGATCGTGCCGCGCCGCCGTCTGCGTCCGGGACACCCGCGCATCGCGCTGCGCACGCTCAGGGACTTCGTCCGCGAGCTGCGCGAGCGCCGCTACGATCTCTCGATCGATTTCCACGGCGTGTTTCGCGGCGCGTTCCTGACCTGGTCCGCCGGGATTCCGGTTCGCGTCGGCTACGACCTTCCGTTCGCGAAGGAGGGCAGCCGCCACCTGCTCACCCACCGCCTGCGCATCGCGCACGCGCACATCTCGCGCTTCGAACGCAACGCTGCGCTCGTTCGCTTTCTCGGCGGCGAGGTTCCGAGCGCGCCGGCCGCGCTCACGCTCGGCAACGCGCCGGCCTCGCTCCCGAGGCTTCCCGAGCGGTTCGCGCTGATCCATCCCGGCACGAGCCCGAAGACGAGCTACAAGCGCTGGGAGACCGAGCGCTTCGGCGAGGTGGCGCGCACGCTGCGAGAGCGCGTCGGCATCCCGAGCTTGGTGGCCTTCGGCCCGGTGCCCGGGGAGCAGGCCGCCGCGGACGCCGTCGTCGCGGCGGCGGCCGGGGCCGCGGCGCTCGCGCCTTCGACGGCATCGCTTGCCGAGTTCCTGGCTCTGCTCTCGCGCGCCTCGGTCTTCGTAGGCTGCGATTCGGGCCCGATGCATCTCGCCTCGCTCGCGCGAACGCCCGCGGTCGCGATCTTCGGGCCGACCGACCCGATCGAGAACGCACCCTTCCCGGGTGTGCCCAGCCGGGTCGTGCGCAGCGACGTCGGCTGCAATCCCTGCCGGGAGGGCTGCCCGTCGCGCGCGTGCATGCGGGCGGTCCAGCCGGATGCCGTGGCGGTCGCGGCACTCGCGCTGCTGGCCGCGTTGCCGGCGGCGCCGGCGCGGGGTATCTAGCAGGAGGGCGCACTTCCCGGGGGCCGCCGAGTCGGACTAAGTGACCGTAGAAAAAGAGAAAATATCGGTCGTCCTGCCGAACCACCTGGGCGACGTCGTGATGGCGACTCCGGCCCTCCGGGCGCTTCGCCGAGGTCGCCCCGAGGCGCGCATCCGGGCGGTGGTGCCGCGCGCGCTCGCGTCCGTCCTGCGCGGCTCGCCTTGGCTCGACGAGATCGTCCCGCACGAGATCCACGCGGCGGGCGGGGTGCTCCGCAAGCTTCGCGCGCGACTCGCGCTGGCGCGCGAGCTGCGCGGCAGCGATCTGGTGGTGGTGCTGCCGAACTCGTTCGCAAGCGCCCTGCTGGCCTTCGCGTCGCGCGCGCCGAGAAGGCTCGGCTACGCGCGCGCCGGGCGGGGCGTTCTGCTGAGCGATGCCGTGCCGGCGCCGCGCGCCTCCGGGCGGTTCGTGCCCACGGCGATGGAGCGCTACTACCTGGACCTGGTGCGGCAGCTCGGCTGTCCCGACACCGGCACGCACGTCGAGCTCTTCGTTGAGGCCGCGGCCGAGGCCGAGTGCGAGACGCGCTTCCGGGCGGCGGGAATCTCGAAGCTCGCGCCGCTGGTCTGCCTCGCGCCGGGCGCCGGATTCGGCCCGTCGAAGCTCTGGCCGCTATCGTACGTCGCCGAGGTGGCGGCCGCGCTGCGCGAGGACGGCGCGCAGGTCGCGCTGGTGCACGGGCCGGGCGAGCAGGCGCTGGCCGACCGGATCTGCGAGCTCGCGGGCGCGGGGATCGTCTCGCTCGGCGGCGAGGGCATGAGCCTGTCGCTGCTCAAGTCCGTCCTGTCCCGCGCGCAGCTGCTGATCTGCAACGACGCGGGCGCGCGCCACGTGGCCGCGGCCTTCGAGGTGCCGACGTTGGTGTTGATGGGCCCGACCGCGATCGGCTACACGAACCTGAACCTGAAGCGGACCAAGCTGCTGCGCGAGCCGGTCGAGTGCTCGCCGTGCCAGCGGAAGGTCTGCCCGATCGACCATCGCTGCATGACCCGGCTCCTGCCCGCGCGCGTGCTCGCCGAGGCGCGCGCGGCGCTCACCCAGAGCGATTGGCGCGGCAGCGTCGATCTGGAGCTTCACTCGTGAGCGCGAGCGTGGACCTATCGATCGTGATCGTCGCCTGGAACGTGCGCGATCTGGTGCTCGACTGCCTGGCGTCGATCGTCTCCGCTCGGCCGGCGATCTCCTACGAGGTGATCCTGGTCGACAACGGCTCGATCGACCTCACCGTAGAAGCGGTCGTGCGCCAGTTTCCCGAGACGCGGATCCTCGCACTGCCGAAGAACATCGGCTTTGGCGCGGGCAACAATCGCGGGCTCGAGGTCATGCGCGGCCGTCACGCCGTGCTGTTGAACAGCGACACGATCGTGCTGCCCGGCGGGCTCGAGGCCTGCGTGCGCCACCTCGACGAGAATCCCGACGTGGGCGTGGTGGGGCCGCAGCTCCTGAATCCGGACCGCAGCAAGCAGAACTGCATCCACAACTCGCCGAACCTGATCTCGGAGCTGCTGGGGCAGTCGCTGCTCCGCAGGCTCTTCCCGCGCCGCTATCCCAGCAAGCTGGTCGACTACGTCGCCCCGGTCGAGGTCGAGGCGGTGCTCGGCGCCTGTCTGTTCGTGCGCCGAGAGGTGATCGAGAAGGTCGGCATGATCGACGAGGCGTATTTCTTCTTCCTCGAGGAGACGGACTGGTGCCATCGCATCCGCGCGGCGGGCTGGCGCATCGTCCACCTGCCCGACGCGTACGTCATCCACCTCTACGGCGAGTCGACCAAGAAGAAGACGCCGCTCCGGACGAGGATCGAGTACTACCGCAGCCGCTACCTGTTCTTCCGGAAGAACCGCTCGCGATTGGCGTATCTTGCGCTGCGCGGGATCGTGATGATGAAGATCCTGGCGGGCGTCGGCTTCGGCGGGCGGCGAGCGGGCGAGTACCGCAAGATTCTCGCCTGGCACCTCGCGGGCGAGAGCGCAAGCTCCGGGCTCGCCGGGTCTTGAGCGGCGCGCAACCAGAGGGAGAACGGGCTTGAACATCCTCGTGACCGGAGGAGCCGGCTTCATCGGCTCCCATCTCGTCGACGCGCTCGTGGCGGAGGGCCATCGCGTGCGGGTGCTCGACTCGCTCGATCCGCAGGTGCACGGCAAGGATGCCGACTGGCCCACGCACGCGAACCGAGCCGCGGAGTACCGGCGCGGCGACGTGCGGGACCGAGCGGCGGTGAGCGCCGCGCTCGACGGAATCGAGATCGTCTACCACCAGGCGGCGGCGGTCGGCGTCGGCCAGTCGATGTACGAGATCGAGGCGTACGTGTCGGCGAACTCGCTCGGAGCCGCCGTCCTGCTGCAGGAGGTCATCGCGCGCAAGGGCCAGATCGCGCGGATGGTGGTGGCGTCGTCGATGTCGATCTACGGCGAGGGGGCGTACGTCGACGCCGCGGGCCGGCCGGCGTCGCCCGGTCTGCGACCGGATTCGCAGCTCGAGAAGCGCGAGTGGGAGCTTCGCGACGAGGCCGGGCGCGAGCTGCGCGCGATCGGCACGCCAGAGACCAAGCCGCTGCTACCGACTTCGGTGTACGCCGTCACCAAGCGGGATCACGAGGAGCTCTTCCTCGCGGTCGGGAACGCCTACCGGATCCCGACCGTGGCGCTGCGCTACTTCAACGTCTACGGCTCGCGCCAGGCGCTCTCGAACCCGTACACCGGGGTCGCGGCGATCTTCAGCTCGCGGCTCCTGAACGGCAAACCCCCGCTCGTCACCGAGGACGGCCTGCAGTCACGCGACTTCGTGCACGTGTCGGACATCGTGCGCGCGAATCTTCTCGCGCTGCGCTGCGAGGCCCTTGGCGGCCGCGTGTGCAACGTCGGAACCGGCC